>CAXBFT010000029.1:0-14581 GCA_963974945.1 uncultured Alphaproteobacteria bacterium | reverse complement strand
TCATAATGATATTTTCAACACCAACACTGAGCAGCCATAAGACATGCCCCTGCCCGAAAAGATGCGGACCAACAGCATAAAGCGTAATGCCCATCGAGCAGGTCATAACAACAGCTAAAACCGTAAAAGCCAACGCGTAGGAAAGAATAAACCGAACGCGCCCGACAGGACGAGAGAGTAAAAATTCAATATCCTTGCTATCAAAAGAACGGCGTACAAAGAAAATGCAGAACAGAACAAGACCCAAAACACCAACAAGACGTAAAGAAGATGCGGCAAAGACCACAGTAAACTGATCTTTTTCAATGGTAGCCGAACTCCCCATAAAAATAGCAAGTGAACTTGTAACCGCAAAGACAACCAACATAGAGAGGATTAGCTTATCCCTCAAAGCCCCCATCAATACATATCGAACCAATGGCAAAGACATATTTTGTACCTACTCTATTCCCAATTTAAAGATCAAACGGGCGACGGTCACCAGAAAATGCCTTATATAAATCGCGATCTGTATTGTGAATTGTGTCTTCTGGGGAATCAATCAAGGTCGCCTTCAGGAAGATTACAAGCTCTGTTTTCGTAATCAAATCTTTTTGCGTCCGAAATAATGCACCAAGAAGAGGGATCTCTCCCATAACCGGAACACCTTCTTGCAAGTCATCAATTCGATCCTGCAATAAACCGCCCATAACAATTGGTTGGCCTGAATTCACCTTAACAACAGTGTCAATTTCTTGAACATTGACCTCTGGTATCTCGGAAATAATACCGGAATCACCGGCAACAAACTGCACCGCAGGATCTTGCTTATTATTGACAATACGTGTGACCGTTGGGTGAACCAACATAGATATTGTTCTATCCTCAAGATTGATTGATGGCTGAACATTAATCAAAACCCCTTCCGGTACACTTTTAATTTCGGAATCAACTTCGACGGTTTCAGTATTCGTGTCTGTATCTGTCTTACGATTAATATCAATCGTAAAGAACACACGATTAGTCGCAACATTCAATACAGCAGAGTGGTTATTAAGCACTGTTAAACGTGGGCTGGCTAAGGCACGGACGGTTCCAAAGCCGGATATAGCTTCAATAAATGCACCAACATCTCCGCCTAGATAACCGATTGCAAAATTAGATGTTGCGGCTACAGAACCACCAGGCGTTGTAATATTACCGATGAGATTATTGGTCCCCTCCAGAAATCTTGCAACTCCCAATCCGTTTTCTGTTAATGCACTCCATTCAATCCCGTTAATATACTCATCTTTAAGTGAAACCTCAAAAACCTTTGCTTCGACGAGAACCTGAGAAGTAACAGAGCGACGAAGCTCAGTCAGATATTTATTAACTTCTTTATGTGTTCGATCCGATGCATAAAGATTAATCATACCTGCTTGCTTATTTAAGCTGAACGTTGAACCATTCCCCTCTTTATCTGAAGTTGCTGTTTCGCTTTCACTATCAAGCGGAAGAGATTCAACGCGAAGAACTGCCTCAGGCGGTTGTACAGCAACACCATTCTCACCATTTTGCTGAGGAGCGACAGCAGCAACGTCAGGATTTTGCTCAACAGCGGTAATATGAGGATCACGTTTAGTTTTAAGCGCCCCTGTAGAATCGCCGCCCAAAATTTGCGTCAGGTTAAGCTCAAGCTCCCCCCAGAAATCAGATGTGCTGTCAGATGTTGAGGAATAGTTTGACCCACTATCTGCACCGTCACCTGAAATAACGGAAACGCTACTACTTACGCCGCCATTATTGGATCGAATGAAGCTTAGATAATCAATTTTATAGGTTTTGTTATAAGGCTTATCCACTTCAACACGAAGAAAATCATTTTTAAATTCATACCGAAGACCGGCCATATCAGAAATACGATCAATTACAACGTCAAATGGCTTTTCCCGTGCAGTAAAGATAATTGAACCGCGAATATTAGGATCAAGCTCTAAATCATATTCTGCCTGCTGCGCTAACTCATAAAGAATGTCGCGAATAGGAACAGATTGGTTCACAGAGACAGATACAAGTGGCATTGTATCTAAAGAAGATGATTTATTGGAGATATAGGGCTGTAGATCCGGTGCAGAAGATGCCAGTTTTGCTTTGCTCTCATCTACTTCAGGGGTACGCTCTGCCATCCCATCACGAAAGTCTTGAAAAGACATATCCGCGGCGCGATCTGTTTTTGTATAGTTTTCTGCAAGATCACAAGATGAAATAATAAACCCTGCGCATAAAAACACGCAAAACTTCATAAAGGATTGGACAGAATAAGATGGTGCAAACATATGGGAAAGCATGATTCAGAGGACTCCAAAATCTATAGAAAATTAAAGATTAAAACCGACAAGAATTTGCCGATATAAAATTCACTTCTGATATAAGACCATAAATATTCAGAAAGAGTGATCGCTTTTATAAAAAACGTAAAGATGAACTGTGTATAACCATATATTAAAGAGAGATTAGTCGCTAAAAGATATACGAGATGTATCAACCGCGTCCAATGCACCCGCTCCACGACGTGTATCGCGAATCAACTTAGACTGTTGAACCTTGATTTTCATGTCGGAGGGCTTGTCAGAATTCGTAATGGCCGTATCTTCGGTGATTAAATTATCTATAAATAAACGCATCAATGACTGGTCGAATGTTGACATACCGATCGAGTTATTTTGTTCCATCACATCATGAATTTTACCAATTTCACCCTTAAGGATAAGCTCTCTGACTAAACCTTGATTGAGCAAAACCTCAATTGCCGGTGCCATACCACCACCAACACTGGGCAATAAGCGTTGAGAGATAATGCCCTTCAAGTTCATTGAAAGATTCAACCTGATTTGATTATGAAAGTCCTCAGGGAACAAATTCACAATACGCTCAATCGCCTGATAAGAGTTATTGGTGTGAATGGTTGCAAGACATAAATGCCCTGTCTCAGCGATGGCAAGCGCTTGCTCCATTACATCACGATCCCTAATTTCACCGACCAAAATAACATCAGGGCGTTGGCGTAATGAGTTTTTCATTGCAACCGCAAATGATTCTGTATCAACGCCAACCTCACGTTGTGTCACCACGCATCCTTTATGCTCATGGAAAAACTCAACCGGGTCTTCAATTGTAATAATATGCCCTGTGCTTTCACGGTTGCGCTGATCAACCATCGCAGCCAGAGTTGTTGATTTACCGGAGCCAGTCATCCCTGTAACAAGGATAAGTCCGCGCTTTTCCATTGCCAAGCGCCCCAAAATAGGAGGGAGTTTCAATGCCTCAAAACTTGGTATTTCTGATACAATCCGTCTGATAACAAGCGCGGGAAATTGACGTTGGCGCAATACATTGATACGAAAGCGCCCATGCTCCCCCATATCAAGAGCTGTATTCAGCTCCATTTGCACATCAAAATCACGGCGCTGGCGACTGGTTAGAATAGAGTTCAAAATAGCCTCAAGATCATCAGGGCTAAGGACTGCATCAGATAAATTTATAAGGTCCTTATCACCGCGCAATGAAGGAGGGAAACCAACAGTGAGATACATATCACTGGCTTCATGTTGGTTCATAGCTTGCAGATAACCTAAAATTAATGGTGCGTTCAAAATGAATACCCCCCATCACTTTTACCAGATCCCGAAGAGTTCGAGGAAGAGCCTTCGAAACTATCCGTATCAATTTTTCCACCGCCAAGTGATCCGGATGCGTATTCTTGATCGCGCTCCCCCGCATCCTCGGTATTTTTAAGCAATGCACGATGCGCCTCATCCTTATCAATAATGCCTGCCTCAAACAAATCCTTCACTGCATCTTCCATCGTAATCATGCCGTAACGAGATCCTGTTTGCATCATAGAGAACATCTGCGGCACTTGATTTTCACGAATAAGATTACGCACTGCGTTGGTACCGACAAGAATTTCATATGCGCCGACACGCCCACCCTCGGCGCGACGAAGCAAGGTTTGAGCAACCACCCCTTGCAATGAACTGGATAGCATAGAGCGCACCATTTCTTTATCTCCTGATGGGAACACATCGATAATACGGTCAATTGTTTTCGCCGCAGAGTTAGAGTGCAATGTACCAAAAACAAGGTGACCGGTTTCTGCAGCCGTCAAAGCCAGAGAGATGGTTTCATGATCACGCATCTCCCCCACTAGAATTACATCAGGGTCTTCACGCAATGCACTTTTCAAGGCACGGGCGAAGGAACGCGTATCTTGCCCGACCTCACGGTGGTTAATCAGTGACTTTTTTGAATTATGAAAAAATTCAACCGGGTCCTCAACTGTAAGCACATGCTTTGCATGCGTTAAATTGATATGGTTAATCATAGAGGCCAAGGTTGTAGATTTACCGGAACCGGTTGGGCCAGTCACAAGTACCAAACCTTTTTCAAGCTCTGCAAAGCGGCGCAGAACTGGGGGAAGGTCTAAATCTTCCATTGTAGGAATTTCAGTAGGAATTGTACGAAACACGGCGGCTGCACCCAAACGCGTGGTAAATCCATTCACACGAAAACGCGCCTTTTCACCAAGTGCAATCGCAAAGTCTAGCTCCATATTCTTTTCAAACTCGGCGCGCTGCTCCTCCGTCATAACGGAATAAAGCATTGTTCTAATATCATCACTGCCCAAGGGATCAGCTTTTACGCGCTTCATGCCGCCATTCACGCGGATAATCGGCGGACTACCTGCACTTAAATGAAGGTCAGATGCGTTATTTTGCATTGTGAATGCCAGAAGCTGCGTTAAATCCAAAGTTAGTCCCCTATTGAAAAAATAATTGAGCCTTAGTAAGTGATATGCCTAGAAGAATAGTTTTACCTTAATATTGTGAAGAGAAGGTAAAATTTTGTAAACTAAAGTCTACATTTTTTAAGATAAAAAAGAACCTTGAAATAACAAAATCCCATAAAAAGTTAAAATAAGTGCCGGCCCGAATGGGAATTTTTGTTTTTTAAATACAATCCGCCAAATAATAGCGATAATGATAGCACTTAAGCCTGAAAAAATCATGAAATTCGGCAAGGCACTCAAACCAAGCCAAATCCCGGAAGCTGCAAAAAACTTAACATCCCCAAAGCCCAAGCTTTCCTTTTTCAAAACTTTGGTTAAAACCGCGCCCAAAAGCCAAGATAGCCCAGCATAGATAAAGGCTCCGCCAATGTAAGGGAAAAGGTCTTGCGCTTGATGAAATACATCATTTAATGAAAAATAAAACAGCCTAACAATACCAAGGCATAACAGGATGAACACTAAAATATTTGGAAGGATCATATATTTGCAATCAATCACAAATAAAGAAACAAGCACAGGCACCGCAGCAAAAACAAAGAAAGCCTCTGTGCTTAAACCATAAACAAAATAAGCGCAAAGACAGGCAAAGGCGGAGATTAATTCAATCAAAGGATATTGCGCAGAAATTTTAACGCTGCAATGCCTGCATTTTCCACGCGCAAACAGCCATGAAAAAACCGGTACTAAATCAAAAGCATTGAGTGATGTTTTACATGATGGGCATTGAGAGCGCACAGCCCCCCAGCTCATCTTCTTAGGTATTCTATGGATCAGGGCGGTTGAGAAACTTCCCAAAACCATACCAAGCATCAAGACGATAACGGCTTCGATATAAATTAACATCATGCGCGCCCTGCTCTATTTATCGGCTAGCGAATCTGCGCTAATCTTTCATATGTAGTATCCCTCGGAATACTACGGCCACCGCCATAAATAGTATCAACTTCCAACGCTTGCTCGTAATATTTAACGGCCTGCGTATATTGACCAGCGCGATCAGAAATCACCGCCATATTATAGATATGGTTTGCATTTTCCGGCTGAATACTGGCTGCTACACCTAAATATTGAAGCGCAGATGGAATATCACCAGTGCGCGCATACACAATAGCAAGTTGCGATACAACACCCACATTATTTCGATTGGCCTGATAAAGTTCAATCAAATGGCGCAAGGCCACGGCTGGATAACGCGTTGATAACAGGCCAAGCATGTTGATTTTAACATCAATATTTTTTGGCTCAACGGCTTCAAGCTCCTCATACATTTGCATTGCTTCATCAAAACGCTCTATTTTCTGAAGAGCAACTGCGCGCCCCATCAATACGCGCGCATCTCGCTTGTTTTTTTCATAGAGAGCATCAAACATCTCAAGCGCAGAATCATTGCGCCCTAAAGAAAGAGCACGCTCAGCAGATATGAGCTGTGCTGTTTTTGTGTCTTTACTGTAATTTTTTTTCACAATTATAAACTTTGAAGCAGGCTGCGTTGACGGGTTAACTTTTACCGGTCCTTTATTTGCCATTTCACCCTGCGGAAAAAGGTCATTTGCATCAAAGAAATCATCCTGCACATCAACGCTGGCAGTCGGGGCGGATATTGTGTTCGTGCCATCTTCAACAACGACGTCCTCCTCAATATTTTCAACTTCATCAACTGTATTTAACTCTCCCGCATCCGGGACAGAAGCTTGTCCTGCATCATATTCGCTAACAGAGACGCTCACACTCCCGCTTTCCTGTGCAGACACATGAGGGGACATAAAACACATAATACTAGCTACAGACAGACCTATAGAGAAACGGTTTTTAAAGAACACAGGCATTAAACAGTCTTTCAATATATATTCGATTTAAAAGCGAGAATACGCTTATTAGAAAAGGCATAAAGACGAATCAAAATCATCTTTTAGACAAAGTGATTGTATCACGCCGCTTTCTTTCCCTCAATAACATCAAGGAAAGCTTGTTCAAGATTTTCGGCATTATACTTTAATTTAAGGTCAGCAGACGTGCCAACATATAGAATTTTAGACTCATGTAATAAGGCAACACGATCACAAATCTCATCCATATCCGCCAAGATATGAGAGCTTAGAAAGATTGTGCGGTCTTTATGACGCATGGTATTAATCATTTTCTTTACAAGCGCTCTGGCTCTGGGGTCTAACCCACTCATAGGTTCATCAAGAACGAATAAATCGCCCCCGGTGAGCAAGGTTCCCATAAGGCCAAGCTTCTGACGCATGCCTTTTGAATATGTATTCATACGGCGCGTCAATGCCTTTTGATCCAATGATAAAGCTTGCGCAGCTTCAAGCATATCCTGCTCATTAAATTTCTGTTGATAAAGCTCCATAGAGAATTTCAGGAATTCCATCCCTGTCAAAAACCAAGGTGGCTCAAATTTTTCAGGAAGATAAGAAAGACGCATTTGGCTCTCTTTACTTCTTTTATTCTGTCCATGAATTTGTATATCACCGCTATCTTGCTCTCGCAGGCCCAAGATGCATTTTATCATCGTGGTTTTTCCGGCACCGTTCAGCCCCATAAGACCAAAAACCTCGCCCTGCTTAACATCTAAATCAATATGATCGAGAACCATATTGTTACCGTAATCAACACATAGATCTGAAATTTTTAACGCCGATACATCAGAAGACATTTTACACCTATCAATTAATGCTCACCAGTAAGGAAAATACGGGTATCAAGGTTAAAGCGTTGATGAGGCTGTAATCTAATCGGGTAAATACTATTCTTATAATCATCCAACCATTTAAGCTCAATATACTCATCAAACACACGAAGATCCATGACCTCTTTAGGGACCGCGCCAGGCGTAACGCGTTGACCATTGAGCCAAATAACCCAATCTTCGGCATTCTTATAGACAATACCGCTCAAATAAATCTCGCGTGGACCAATGTCAGGCTCAAAATCTTCGCCATTTGCCATGGCATCCAATTCAGCCTGTGACGGAGGACGAACAACACCACGTGAATTTTTGGCATCTGTAATCGCTTGGTGTTGCCAATAGGTAAAAAATAAAGATGGCACCATATCAGGTGTAATAACATTTGGCGCTTTTTGGGGGTGCTGTGATTTTTGACTATTTTGCGCGTTGACCATCCCTGCTGTTGATACAACAAAAAGTAATGCGCAGATTGAAAAAACAACCCTGATTATTTTTGAATTTTTGATTTTTAACATCATATCCCCCTATCGCTTATCCGCATTATCTATAACCTGATCTTCAGGAATAAGCGTGCGCCAAGATAAGCTTAGCGATGCGTTTACAAGCTCTGGATTTGCGCCACTTGCAATAGCGCGCAGCACAGGCGCACTTACATCTCTGGTACGGTTAATGATCATACGGTCAACTGACACATGACCGGGGAACTTCTTCTGTATCAAGTCCAGATATGTATAAACATCCCCGTCATCAAACGCCTTTAAATCTACATTAACCAAACTCATTAAAACCTTATGCTTTGCCTTTTGTGCTTCAGGGTTTTCCTCAATTACACCGGACTTCACACTCACAACAGCGGAAATCACTTTGGATTCATCTTGTATCTCGCTAAATAATGCTTTGGCCGTACTACGCACCTGATTTGAAAAGAAGCCTTCCGCTTTTAAGGCATCAAATTCATCTTGCTGCTGATCCAATTGCTCAAATTCGATTTGCATACGGCTAATGTCATTTTGCACGGTTGAAAGCTGTCCGCGCAGACTACGTAAGCTACGCTCTGACTTTTCATGCTCTGGCATATAATACGCATATGTCAACGCGCCAAGTCCTGCATTTATCAAAATGAGAATTGTTAAAATTATAAGTCGTTTAACCCCGATAACACCGATCATTCTTGTTCTGGTCCTTCAATGCTAATTTCCGCGACGTAATCCTGTTTAGATGCCTGTGTCTTCGTTTCACCAGTCTCTACAACCATTGCCTCGCTATATTCATAATCTTCAAGAAGCTTTGTTGTTTCAACAACATGGTTAGGCAACATTGTTTGCAATCTTGCGCGTAAATCCTGAACTTCTGTATTCCCCTTTTGCGCATTTGTTGTACTGGGGAAAGTCATTTGTAAATTTGCAACGAATAATGGCGCTTTAGCACTCCCCGATAAAAGCTGCTTTGTAAAGCTAGAGCGCCCCCGAATGACCTCCATACGATCAATGCGCATGTCACGCCCCAAAGACAATCCTACATTATAAAATAATGGCAGAATATCAATTTTTCTTTTTTGCAAATTTTGATAAACAGCTAAAGAGCTTTGAATCAATTGAATATCAAAACCAAGATCAAGCTTTCGCTTTACTTCTTTTTGATATTGCAGTTCAAGCTGGCCTTTTCTTTGCTTTACAGTTTCGATTTCGTCTCTGTTTTCTGTTACTTTTTGGAAATAATCCATTAACTGATAACCCTGAAAACATCCACCAAGCAGCAATAATACAGAAGCAAGAGCCGCAATTTGCCTTGGCTTAGATACATTTTCAATCTGTTTTGCCTTCATCGGCAAAATGAATTTAGACTTGCGCCCTATCCATGCCACATGCAAGGCATCGGCAAAAGGCACATCAGATAACGCGCCCAAATCTAAACCAAGTAAGCCTTTTACATCCTCATTTGAGAGAGAGTAAAAGTTACACGGCGTTTCTATTTTCTCACTAATCACATCCGCAATATTTTGATCCGCAAGTAAAATCACATTCAAGCCATCAGAGGAATCAAATCCAAAACGCGAGAGATAGCTCATCGTTGCTTGAAATTCTTGGTTCACATCTTTAGACCATGCGGACAAATCATCCTGCCCATCACTTAAAGGTGTCATCCGCGTGAGGGCAAGCTCTCCATCTTTAATAACAATCTGACGCAGACCACCACTTTGATGTTGACCGATGAAAATTGTCCATTTGGCTTTTTTATCACCTTTAGAAGAAAACTTATCAGCCAACTTCTTAATAAGATCTGATGATTCGATCGGCAGCAAACAAAAGCCAACAATCGGAGCCATAGACTTTGTCGTGGCCTCCAACGTCTTCTTAAATGCCTCACTCGCAGGAACTGCAGCAAAAATATAGACTTGCCCCGCTAGAGCATTCGCACTTTTCGCAATTTTTTCTTTGAGGGGTAAAGCCGCGCGCACAGGATAATTTGGGAAAGCGACTTTAAGCTTACGTTGTACAATATTTTGTTTATCAAGCGCACTGACGCGTGGTATTTTTTCTTTACGATAATGCTGTTCAACCATATCATTAAGGATTAGGACGGGCTTCCCACCGCAATCCTTTGAGATAATTGTTGATACACTATCAACAAAGCTTTCAACCTGCCACGGCACAGCCTCTACCATTTTTACGCCTTTTGCATTCAAGGCATAAATAAACAGGGCTTCATCAGAGATCATTAGAATAGTGCGCGAGGGCGTTAAAAAAGAAAGAGACATGTGTTGAACACTCAAATTAGTTAAAAGTCGACCATATTACCCAAATTAATATAGATAGGTCCAAGAGACCCTGCGGCGATCCAGACAATGATCAGGGCAAGTATAACCGTTAATGTCGGTTGAATCATCTCAATTAATGCATCAATGGCTTCATCAACATCTTTTGTATAAAAATCTGACACTTGGCTCAATACAGAAGATAGGTTTCCTGACTCCTCGCCAATCTTAACCATACGAACAACCATACTTGGAAATTCACCCGAAGCATTAAGCGCATCAGAAAGCGGAGAGCCGGATTGCACAGAATGCTCTACTCCTTCCATCGCATCAATCAAGGCAAGATTACTCACTGTATTTCGTGCTGATTTCAATGCTTTGATCACATCAATACCACTGGCAAAGAGCGCAGAAAAAGTCTGTGCATAACGCGCAATTGTAATCTTACGAATCAATTCTCCGACAACCGGCATAACCAAATAAAGCGAATCAAGTTTATAAGCAATATTTTGAGACATTTTGCGTACTGTAATAAATGCAACCGCAATAATCGTGGGGACAATAAGAACAATCAGGGTCCCATAAATCGGAATTCCTAAAATACTGAATTGTGGTTCGACAAAGAAATTTGATGTGGCGATAAGCCAAACAGAATACCAAGGAAGTTCTATATCAAGATACTTAAGGAAGCCAACAATTTGTGGGACAACAACGCTCATCATAAAAATAACAACCAAAACAACAACAATTGCCGTAATCATAGGGTATCGGGTCGCTTTTTTGATTTTGGTTTGCATAATATCAACCCATTTCAAATATTTTTCCAATTGAAGATAGGACGATGTTAAATCTCCCGTATCTTCCCCTGCTTTAATCAGGGATATATAAAGCGGCTTAAACGTTTTAGGGTGTTTTTCCAATGCCTCAGAAAGGGCGGCACCATCTTGGACATCACGATGAATTTCGCTCATCATATCACGCATCTGATCGTTTTCAGAGCCATCACGAATATCAGATAAGGCATCAAGAAGCGGCACCCCCGCACTTTGCATCTGTTCCATGTGAATGAAGAACTGAATCAAGTCACGAATTTTTATGGTATTAAATGATAAGCCGCCTATCTTGCTTTTTTTCTTACTAAGGCAAGAACACTGTACAAGCTCCAACCCAGCAGATTGAAGCTGATTATATAAATCGACCTCATTCACTGCCGATACAGTCCCTCTTACAGGGCGACCGCGCGGATTAACTGCTCTATACTTATAACGTTCGATGACTGTAACCCCTTAAAAAAGGACAAAAATATTTAAGACCTTGATAAATCACCGACGCAGATCCACCACTTTAGAAAGCGATGGAATATCAGTTACGCCATCAAGGACTTTTAGAATGCCATCGTCCTTCATACTTTTGAAGCCTTTTTTAATCGCAGCCGTTTTTAATTCAGCTTTTGATTCATTTCGCGCGACAATTTCGTCTAATTCCTCATCAAAGAGAAGGATTTCAATAACAGCAACACGTCCCTTATACCCTTTACCGGAGCAAACAGGGCATCCATCTTCTTTTGCATGAAATATTTGAGGCGGCTGATTCGTATCGAGACCAAGGATTTCACATTCTTCTACACTTGCAGTATGTTCAGTTTTACATGATCCACACAAACGGCGTGCCAAACGCTGTGCAAAGACAGCCACAATAGCGCCGGAAATCATGCCCGGCTTCATTCCCAAATCAAGTAAGCGCGGGATAGCACCGAAGGAGTCATTTGTATGTAAAGATGTAAACACCTGATGCCCCGTCATCGCGGCCTTCAACGCCATTTCCGCCGTTGTTTTGTCGCGCACCTCACCAATAAAAATAATGTCTGGGTCTTGCCTTAGAAGCGCTTTAATACCGTCGGCAAAATCCAAAATGCCTTCACGAACATGTGTTTGCCTGATCATGGGAAGTGTATATTCCACCGGATCTTCAAGCGTTTGAATATTAACCTCAACATCATTGATTTCATTAAGCATAGAATAAAGCGATGTAGTTTTACCACTTCCTGTCGGGCCTGTTACAATAATAATCCCCTCTGGCTTTGAATGGGCATGCTTGATTTTTGCCATATTCGCTTCGCTAAAGCCCAGCCCTTCTAACGGCATAATACTCGCGCTTTTATCCAAAACCCGAAGAACAATATTTTCGCCATGCACTGTTGGTAATGAAGACACACGAAAATCGGCTTCGCGTCCGCCTACATTCAAATTAAAACGACCATCTTGCGGGCTTAATTTATCGGCGATATTCATTTCTGACATAATTTTTATACGTTGAGAAATACCGCTCCAATGCTGTTTATGCAGTGTCTGAGCCGTAAATAACACACCATCCAAACGATAACGAAGGCGAACGAAACTTTCCTCCGGCTCAAAGTGAAGGTCAGATGCACCAAGCTTCACCGCATCAAAAACAAGAGCATTCACCAAACGAACAATCGGATGAGAATAAGCGTCTTTTTCACTGAGAGAGGCCACATCTATCTGATCTTTCCCCTCCTCTAACTCAGCCAAAATATCCTTAATTGAACTCGCATAACCATAGGACGCATCAATAGCCTCGGATAAAATAGAGGCCGTGGTCACCATTGGTTTAATTTGTAAGTTTTTTGGAATGAAGCGCTTTAATGTGTCCAATGCAACCACATCATAAGGGTCAGACATCGCCACCAATAGACAATCCGGTTCCAAAGAAACAGGTAATATACAATGTTGTAGAGCGATGTTTTTATCCAACAAGGCCAACGCCTCACCATCCACAATGGTATTGCGCGGGTCAAAGACACCAAAGCCTGATGTTTCTGCCAAAAATATAGTCAACGCATTTTCATCAACGAAGCCAAGCTCAACCAGAATTTCACCGAGCATTTTTCCGGAAATACGCTTTTCCTGTAAGGCAACGCTCAACTGATCCTCAGTGATAAGCCCCATGGAAACCATACGTTCCCCCATGCGCCCTTTACCTGCACCATCATCATCTGATGTTTTTTTTGTGTTTTGTAAATCTCTCGAAACCGTTTGCAAGGCTGTGCCGGTTGTCTGTTTAACAGGCTCTTCCTGTGGAATATCTTCTATTGGAAAAGACGACGCAGGTTTTTCACGTCCGGTTGGTGTGGCCTGTAACTCAACAAGGTCGTCATCATCAATAAAAAACTCAACATCTTCGACCTCAATGTCCAGCGTATCGGCATCAAGAATATCGGCATCTGTCTTTTTCAAGTCTTCATTTAAATCATCGGCATTATCGATAATTTCGATTCCGTCCATATTATTATCCCCTGTCACAAACACCATGACCATCATAATTAAAAAATTTGAAACATACTCAGAAAAGAATTTTACGCCCCTTTATACCAACCAAAGGTTAAAAAAGGATAAGCAAAATATAGAGTGTCCTTATTTTGCTTAATTTTTCAACAAGGTGCAAGGGATGTCATCAACCTAACAATAAAAAAGCGTAAGATTAATTAAAATCAAACGCTTTTTAAAAATCTATAAGACTACAGCTTACTCAGCCGCAATTGCCATTTTTTTTGCCTGACGAGGCCATGATGAAAACGACATCACAGATTCATCAACACCACATACTGTTGTACAGATACGCGCTGCAACAAGATATGGATCAGCATTAGCACCCGGACGACGGTCTTCAAAATAACCATAGCCTTTTTGTGCAACCAATTGTGGAATACGGATAGAACATCCACGGTCCGCATTGCCGGCCTTAAATGTATTGATGTCACATGTTTCATGCGCACCGGTCAAACGACGGTCTAAGCCATGACCATAAAGCTTGATATGCTCTTGGTGCTTTTTAGACAATGCCGTTACAGCATCTTGAATTGCCTTTGCGCCTTTTGCTTTATCACGTGTGTCATTGGTAGAGAAGTTTGTGTGCATACCTGCACCATTCCAGTCACCCGTTACAGGCTTATTGTGCGTAGAAACAGTTACGCCATAATCTTCTGCAATACGGTACAGCAACCAACGTGCAACCCATGTATGGTCTGACGCGGTTAAAACATCTGCTTTTTCTTTCGCATCGCCGCGGAAACCAATTTGGAATTCCCACTGACCCGGCATAACTTCTGCGTTAATACCATAAAACAACAAACCAACATCAATACAAGCCTGTGCGTGCTCTTCAACAATATCACGACCAAATGCTTCATCTGCACCGATACCACAATAATATGGACCTTGTGGGCCCGGGAAACCGCTTTCAGGCCAACCTAAAGGCTGACGACCTTTGAACATTGTGTATTCCTGCTCAAAACCTG
>CAXBFT010000028.1:0-14714 GCA_963974945.1 uncultured Alphaproteobacteria bacterium | reverse complement strand
GGACGGGTTGGTTCATATGAGCGCTATCGCCGCCGAGAACGGAGGGAGACTTGATAACCCACAAGCCTTCATCGCCATGTTCGAGCCGGCTATTCCAGCTCTATTAGAGGCACATGAACAAAAAGATGCACAGAAGATCATCAGCATCATCATGCCTCTGCTTTCCAAACAAAACCTACCCGCATTAAACGGGCAATGCGCCCCCATTACGGCAATGCAGCAATGCAAGGTTGCCGAACAGTATTTGACTCAATAAACGGAATTCTTATGGCCGCGCAGGAACGAATAAATATAATGGATGCCATCGTAACTGATTTTAAACAACAAGAAAAGGCACGCAATATTATTGCAGACTTAATGTCTTCTTCTGTATTAAAAAACGTGCCTGAATTTAAGTTTTTAAAAGATGACAAAAACCCTATCTTGAGCTTGCAAGAAACCCTCAGAACAATCGAAACACCCCTACAGGAAAACCCTGAATTACTTGGCTTTATAGATGAATTTACACGCGCTTATACGCGTGCATTGAAAAACGATAAAAACCGAAAATCAAAACAGAATCAAAACCTTGTAACCGATCTTCAAAACCTGTCGGCATATTTGGATCGCGTTAAAGACACCGTTGAAAACCCAAAGCTTTTAAAAACACCCGAAGAATATGAAGTCATTATTGACAGTATAAACAACCAATGCGCATTAGGACGTTTAGGCCCTTTAAGCAACGTCGCCAGACAAATTTGTCATTGGGCGGAACACACAGCCGAAGATGTAAAACAAGGCGTTGGTGTAGGAAAATCCTTAAAAGAAAAATTATGGCGCATCCCCACTGCAACGGGGCTTGTCGGTGGTGTCCTTGCCGCAACAATCATGATGTATGCAAATTATCAGCCACCAACAACGATCAAAATTGACCCCATCGTCACAGGATATAGCAATCCGATTTTTGATGAGAACGGCATGCTTATGATGGAGTCTGATTTTAATTCCAACTCCATTGTTGAGTCTCTCAAACTTGGTTGTCATAGTCATATAAAGGCCGCAATATTTGGTAGTGAAAAACTTGCCGATTTGGCAATTACGCATGTCTTTAAAGATAAGAATGCCTATGAAGATTGCATCGTTATCGGACAGACATCACAAGATTATTATGCGCGATTTGACTGGCCAGTGAATACCGCCAGAAATAGTATCAATGAGATCTTGCCTGAATCACGTTTCAAAACCGCATTTAATCACAGTGTCGACAAAACGCATATCGCCATGAAAGGCGCGAATAATTTGGAGAACGCAGTTGTTCACCCCCTAATCTCGCAATTTCACATTGCCTCCAGTTTCGCCTTAATGCTCAGTACTATACTCTCTGCCTATGCTCTAGCTGGGCTTAGAAATGGTAATTCGCCAAATAATAACCGCAACAGATTTGCCATGGCGGGCGGTCATTTTTATGCCAACCGTCTACGCTATAGCTTTATGACGGCTGCCGGTACTGCTGCATGGATGCAAACCGGTGAGCCAAGCTTTGGCGGTGTTATTTCAACCATCCCCAGTATGATTACCTATAGCGTTGGCGGCCTTCTTGCGGGGGATACAATGCAATGGGCATGGAATAAGGTGAAGCGCAAGGATTTCACCGAAGACCTCCCTATGTCCACGATCAAAGAACAACTCTCCGCTTTTTCTGAAGTCCCGCATATTGCCCATCCTCCATCATGGACAAACCATATAACGGCAAAAAACATTGCCTATGGCAGTGGCGCTCTTGCCTTGGCTGACGCACTCTTGACGGGGGGACAAGGCACAGGAATACTTATGGGCGGCGCATTAGCCTCTGCAATCGACCTCCCCTATATTTTTATTGAAGACATTCCCATCCATATCCCCTTTGCCATTGTTGGCGATGCCATTGGAGGGGCAAGTGGCATCATAGCGGGAGGCGCAACGGGGGCGTATCTTCTTGGTAAAAAGATATACCATAAAAATCAAAAGCAACCGGACTATAATGACGGACCCGAGATCTAAGCTTCGCTTGCTATTTCAAAGATTTTATCAGATAATCTTTGCATGCAAGAGACACAAAACATCCTTACGCTCCAATCTCCTGAAAACGCCCTGGCCGTTATTTTTGCCTCACCCCATAGCGGTCCTATCTATCCCGAGGATTTCGGTTATAGCTGTGGGTTTGATATTTTACGTATGATCGAAGATCGCTATGTGGACGATCTTTTTTCACAAGCGCCCGCCTTTGGCGCTATCTTACTTACCGCTTTATTCCCGCGCAGTTATATCGATGCCAATCGTGCCATTGATGATATTGATGAAAGCCTGATCAAAGGGAAATGGCCGCATCATATCCATGGCGCGGCCAACCCCTCCATACGTTCTGATTCGGGTATTGGCCTTATCAGTCGTTTGGCAAGGCCCGGAACGCCCATATATAATCGCGCACTTTCAGCCGAAGAAATTATGGCACGCGTCAAGAATTACTATGAGCCGTATCACAATACGATACGATCCGAATTAGAATTAGCTCATTATACTTATGGTCAATTTTGGCACATAAATTGCCACTCTATGCCAAGCAGCAGCGCCTATCCGAAGTATAAAACATCCATTATTGGCAATACAGTTAAGCCCAGTGATATTGTTCTGGGCGATCGAGATGGGCAAAGCTGCTCACGCGATTTTCTTTATATGCTGCGTGATTTTTGGCAAGAGAAAGGAATGATCGTTACCATTAACGACCCATTCAAAGGCGTAGAGCTTGTCAGTCGCTACGCCCAACCCACGCGCGGGAAAAACTCACTGCAGATCGAAATCAACCGCGCCCTGTATATGAATGAGGATACGGGTGAAAAATCAAATAATTTTGAAAACATAAAAAACCAATGCACCGACATGATCGCCCATTGCACCAATTTCGCCCAATCCCACCTCACCAATCTGGCTGCAGATTAGAACACTTCGATAAATGTGGACTGCATAGCCTTATCAAGAGCATCCATTGTTACGTCCACCCCCAAATCATGCATACTCGTCACACCATGCTGCGCAATGCCACACGGGACAATCCCTCCAAAATGCGATAAATCAGGATTTACGTTAATTGCAACACCATGATATGTCACCCAACGCCTGATACGCACACCAATAGCGGCAATTTTTTTTTCTGATCCATCGGGCATAACAACCCAAATACCAACGCGCCCCGCTCTTCGCTCTCCTTGAATATCAAATACGGCGAGCGTACGAATAATCCATTCTTCTAGTGACCACACATAATGCTTGATATCGGGTTTATCCTGACGCGCTTTCAGGTCGAGCATGACATAGCCCACGCGTTGCCCGGGGCCATGATATGTGTACTCTCCGCCGCGTCCTGTCTTATGCACGGGAAAGCGTTCATCAAGCAAATCATCCGCTTTTGCACTTGTCCCACCTGTATATAAAGGCGGATGTTCAAGCAGCCAAACCATTTCATTCGCATGTCCTTCACGAATAGAAGCTATGCGTTTTTCCATCTCCTCAACCGCGCTCTCATAGGGAATAAGCGCATTATCTGTCATTTTCCAATCAATCATTCCCCTAATATGCATGAATTTTATTGCGCTGCAACGCTTTACTCACTTGCCCTGACGAATAAGATTTGCTATGTCTCTGCCCAACCCAGTGTACGGTGTATGCATACCTATGTGCGGCCGTGGCGGAATGGTAGACGCGCAAGACTAAGGATCTTGTGGGAGTAATCCTGTGGAGGTTCAAGTCCTCTCGGCCGCACCATGTACACTGGTTAATAATTTTAAAACTGTAAGATTTATATTTATTCGATAATCGTAGGAAAATCACATGACTAAAACTAAGGATGACGAAGCCTTCAGACAAAGCGCATTAAGGTATCACAAAGAACCTATGCCAGGTAAAGTTGCCATACGCGCAACAAAAGACATGGCAACACAACGTGACCTTGCTCTGGCTTACTCCCCAGGTGTCGCTGCGCCATGTGAAGAAATTTTCAAAGACCCCTTAAAGGCCTATGATTATACATCGAAAGGTAACATCGTTGCCGTTATTTCAAATGGTACGGCGGTTCTCGGCCTTGGAAATCTTGGTGCCTTGGCTTCGAAGCCAGTAATGGAAGGCAAAGCAGTTCTCTTTAAAAAATTCGCCAATATTGATTCGATTGACATTGAAATTGATGAAACAGATGTTGATAAACTAGTTGATATTATCGCTTCTTTAGAGCCCACTTTTGGCGGGATTAACCTTGAAGATTTTAAAGCGCCTGAATGTTTTGAACTTGAGCGCCGCTTGAAAGAGCGCTGCAATATCCCTGTATTCCATGATGACCAACATGGTACGGCGATTATCGTAACCGCGGCTTTTACAAACTGGATTCACCATTCTGGTCGCAATATGGAAGATATTCGCCTTGTCGCCTCTGGCGCAGGTGCAGCGGCAATTGCATGTCTTAATCTATTAGTACATGCAGGCTTAAAACGTGAAAATGTGATCGTGGTTGACCGTAACGGTGTGGTTTTCGAAGGCCGTACAGAGGGCATGGACCCGCAAAAAGCTGAATATGCGTCCAAAACAAATGCACGCACATTGCAACAAGCCATTGAAGGAGCAGATGTATTCCTTGGCCTTTCCGGTCCAGGTGTTCTAACAAAAGAAGATGTCGCAAAAATGTCTGATGCGCCATTGATTATGGCTCTTGCAAACCCAACACCTGAAATTATGCCTGAAGATGCATATGAAGCAAAACCAAATGCAATTGTTTGTACCGGCCGCTCTGATTATCCAAATCAGGTGAATAACGTTTTATGCTTCCCTTATATCTTCCGTGGGGCGCTGGATGTTGGCGCGACAACAATTAACGAAGATATGAAGCTTGCCTGCGTGAATGCTATTGCCGCACTTGCCCGCAAAGAAGCCGCAGCAGAAGTTGCCTCTGTCTATAGTGATGAGCAACTGGCCTTTGGTCGTGATTACCTCATCCCAAAGCCATTTGACCCACGTTTAATCGTTGATCTTCCCCTTGCTGTTGCAAAAGCAGCAATGGCAAGCGGCGTTGCAACACGTCCGATCGAAGATTTCGAAGCTTATGAACATAAGCTACAGCAATATTTCTTCCGCTCTCAACTGGTGATGCGCCCTATCTATTCACGCGCAAAAGAAGAGCCAAAACGCGTTGTTTATTGTGAAGGTGAAGAAGAAAGAACATTACAGGCAACGCAAATTGTTCTGGATGAAAATCTTGCAAAACCAATCCTTATTGGCCGTGAATCTGTTGTCAGAGAACGTATTGAACGCCTTGGCCTTCGTATGGAGCCCAATAAAGACTTTGATTTGGTTGACCCTGAAAATGACCCGCGCTATCGCGATTATTGGGAAACCTATTTTAATATAATGGAACGCTCTGGCGTTACGCCTGATGATGCTAAAACCGTAATACGTACAAGAACAACTGTTATTGGCGCATTGATGGTTTACAAAGATGAGGCTGATTCAATCCTTTGTGGTACAGAGGGTAATTTTCATGCGCATTTGAAAGACATCAAAGACATTATCGGCCTTCGCCCGGGTGTGGAAACACCTGCCGCGCTTAGCCCGCTTTTGATTTCTCGTGGTACATATTTTTTCTGTGACACACAAATCAATGCAAACCCGACTGTTGCACAGATTTCAGAAATGACATTAATGGCGGCGGAAGAAGTCAGACGTTTTGGTATCAAACCCAAAGTGGCTCTCTTGTCTCATTCAAATTTCGGTTCAATTGATTGTGAATCATCACTTAAAATGCGCGCTGCATATGCAGATATTCGCCGCCGCGACCCAGAGCTTGAAATTGATGGTGAGATGCAAGCGGATACAGCCTTATCTGAATTGGTACGCCAACGCATTATGCCAAATTCAAAGCTTACTGGTCAGGCGAATCTGTTCATTATGCCAAATGTTGACGCGGCGAATATTGCCTTTAACATGGTTAAATCATTCGCTGATGGTGTAAGTATCGGTCCAGTATTGATCGGCGCGGCGCGTCCTGTTCATATTCTGACACCTGCGATTACAACGCGTGGTATCGTGAATATGACGGCCTTAGCCACTGTCGGCGCACAAATTTTCGAAGATGCGATGATTGATAACGTTACGCATCGCCTAATTCAAAGTGCATAAATTAAGGTGAATTCAATTCACCTCTGGCATCCCTTCGCAGGGATGCTTTATACTGCCCGAAATTATATTTAAGGGCGTGCGCGCTAAAAAGATTGGTACTGATTTAAAATGAATCAATCCGCAGCAACAGATAAAGAAAGTGAGGGCACATTCAACACACAGGATGATGTCTACACACACCTGCCCGATGAAGACATCAGGGATATTATTGATGCTGTTCGATCGCAAGATTCCGACATTGTTCACGCCGCCCTCGAAGACCTAAGCTACGCCGACACGGCCGAGCTTCTTGCTAAAGTTAAAGATGATGACCGCGATGAATTGCTCTCCATGTATGGGCATACGCTTGATCCTGAAATTTTTGCAGAGATGGATCAGGAACTCAGCCGCATAACGCTCTCTTCTATGCCTGCGGCGCAAGTTGCAAAAATGATTTCTGAACTTGAAAGCGATGATGCGCTTCTCTTGATCGAAACATTAGAGCCTGACTTCCAAAAAGAGATCATCAGAAAACTATCGGCCAAAACCCGTCTGGTCATGGAAGAAGGGCTAAATTTCCCCGAAGACAGCGCGGGGCGCTTAATGCGCCGTGAAATGGTGGCCATCCCTGAATTTTGGTCCGTAGGCAAAACAATTGATTATTTACGCACGGCGTCTGATACCTTACCTGATAATTTCTTTGATATTTTCATTATTGACCCACTGCATCACCTCACGGGCG
Organism: uncultured Alphaproteobacteria bacterium; assembly: GCA_963974945.1. Taxonomy (GTDB): domain Bacteria; phylum Pseudomonadota; class Alphaproteobacteria; order Micavibrionales; family Micavibrionaceae; genus UBA1672. The sequence goes on along the minus strand of CAXBFT010000028.1, from coordinate 7,819 downwards.
AAGTTCCACTAAGCCAGTTACTGCGTTCAAAACGCTCTGTCATCATAAAGACACTAAAACAAGAAGAAATGCACTGCATTCCTGCACATATGGACCAAGAGCAAGTCGCCCATATCTTCCGTCGTGATGACTTGATCTCCGCGCCTGTTGTCGATGATTCCGGTCGCCTGATTGGTATGATTACCATTGATGACGTGATCGACGTTATTGATGAGGAAGCGCAAGAAGACATTTTGCGTATGGCAGGTGTGGATCAAGGCGACTTATATCCTAGCAGTTCTTATGCCCATCGTTGCCTCTATGGGCGGAAATGCGGGAACGCAGGCGCTGACCATTGCCGTGCGCGCGATTGCCACGCACCAACTCTCGGAAACCAATACGTGGCGCGTCATCTGGAAAGAAACACTTGTCGGCACATTAAACGGCTTTTTATTCGCCGTCATGACCGGAATAATGACGGCTGCAATTTTTGTTAATCCTGCTCTGGGACTTGTCATTGCCATGGCAATGTGCATAAATTTGATTGTAGCAGGTGTATGCGGCGCAGGCATCCCCCTCATTTTACATCGCTTCGGCAGTGATCCTGCAGTATCATCCACCGTACTACTCACAACAGTTACAGATGTTGTAGGATTTTTATCTTTTTTAGGCTTAGCCGCTCTGATACTAATATAAGCTTATACAACGAATAGAGACTATAAATCATGTCTGCTGCAAAACTTGAAAAACCGGCAATGGAACATAAAGAAAGCTATCTGAAAGCTTTACGTGAATTTCAGGAAGAAGGTCGCTATGCTTTTTTGGATATAAATGACGTTGATGTTAACTTTGAAGATTTCATCAGAAAGCTTAATGAAGGCAAAAAAAACCTACACAAACCTTATGCAGATTGGGTAGAAACCGTGCCGGAAACAGTTCTTTGGCTTGTCAAAGATCATGAATTTATCGGCACATTAAATATACGTCACCGCCTGAATTGGCATTTGGAAAAATGGGGCGGGCATTTAAATTTTATCGTACGTCCATCAATGCGTGGCAAAGGATTTGGTAAAAAACTTCTGCAAAAGGCCATTCCCTTTATTTCCTATCTTGGTATTGATAAGGCATTAATCACCATTGACCCCAAAGACAAAGCAGGCAATGAAATTGTACTTTTTTGCGGTGCTGTCCTTGAAGATACCCTCGCCGCAACTGATAAATTTCCTGCACGTAATCGTTACTGGTTGGATTGCACATAAATCATGACATCAAAAAAGAAAAAACCATCAACACCGACAAAAGCCAAAACAAAAACTGCGGCGAAGTCAGTAAAAAATTCCCGAAAAAAAGCGCCTGCCCATAAAACGGCGAAGCCCTCTTTATTTTGGCGCTTATCAAAATGGTGTTTGGTTCTGGCGCTTTGGGGTGGAATTTTTATTGCAGGAATCTTACTATGGTACGCGAAAGACCTACCCGACATCACCCAATCAGCCGTTTTTGAGCGCCGCACCCTGATTGTTATAAAAGCCGCAGACGGCACCCCCCTTTCACGCTATGGTGAAAGTAAGGGGCAAAATATCAGCGTCAGCGAAATGCCCGATAACCTTGTTCATGCGGTTTTGGCCACCGAAGACAGACGTTTTTATGACCATCCGGGCGTTGATATATTTGGCATCACCCGCGCCATGGCTACAAACATCATCAAAGGGCGTTTTGTTCAGGGCGGATCAACCATTACGCAGCAACTTGCAAAAAACCTGTTCCTGACGCATGACCGTAAAATCGCTCGTAAAATCAAAGAGGCTTTGCTCGCCTTATGGCTGGAACGCGAACTGACCAAGGATGAAATTCTAAGTGCCTATATGAACCGCGTTTATTTAGGCTCTGGCACATACGGCTTTGATGCAGCAGCGCGTCTGTATTTTGATAAATCAGCAAAAGATGTCAATTTATTAGAGGCGGCGATTCTGGCGGGCTTGCTCAAAGCACCATCAAAATATTCTCCCCATAACAACCCTGACCTTGCCAAGGAACGTGCCGATATTGTTATTGGTGCAATGATTGATGCAGGATATATTAAAAAATCTGAGATTACCGCCGCAGATATGCGTCTATCCTTGCCCAACAAACAGGAAAATAATAACCAAAATATCCGCTACTTCACCGATTGGGTTTTAGAGGGTGTGGATGATATTATCGGACATCCCGATATGGATATTATCATTGAGACAACACTTGATGCGACCATACAAAATAAAGCACAAAATACGCTGGTCAATGCTATAGAAACGGCGGGACAAGACCACTTCCTGACCCAAGGGGGTATTATTGTAATGCGCCCTGATGGTGCGATCATGGGTATGGTTGGTGGCTATAGTTATGCCGAGAGCCAATTTAACCGCACGACTTTGGCTGTTCGTCCATCCGGCTCCACCTTTAAGCCCTTCGTTTATCTCAGTGCCTTGCAAAATGGTTGGAAATCCGATGATATAATCATGGATGCACCAATAAAAAACAGCCCCTATAAACCAAAAAACTTCGGTAATAAATATTATGGTGAGGTCACATTAGAAACTGCGCTGACCAAATCAATGAACACCGCCACAGTGCGTCTTGCCGATACACTTGGTATGGGTGCCATTTTAAAAACCGCGCGCGATGCGGGTATTATAGCCCCGTTGAACCGTGATCTGAGCACCGCCCTAGGAAGTTCCGGCATCCCTGTGTTACAACTCACCACCGCCTATGCAACCCTTGCGAATGGTGGAATTCGTGTCTACCCTTATGCGATTACACGCATTATTAATAGCGAAGATGGGCGTGTTTTATATGAACGTAAAACACCGAAATCATATACACGCATGTTTGACGCTCGCCAAATTTCCAGCCTTTCAAAAATAATGGAAAATGTAATCAATAATGGTACGGGGCGCGGCGCGCAATTGCCTTATCCTGCCTCAGGAAAAACAGGCACATCCCAAGACAGCCGCGATGCATGGTTTGCCGGATATACTGATAAGGTTATCTCTGTTGTATGGTTAGGTAATGATGATAACAGCCCGATGCGCGGTATAACAGGTGGTGGCTTGCCCGCTCAAATCTGGAAAGATGTGATGATTACGGCTAATCAACGCACTGCCACGATCGCCAATTTCAAAACCAGAGAAGAGCAGCAAGAAGATGGCTTTACCAATATGCTTGGGCGCTTATTTTCCGGTAACACGGATATAACGCCTACAGAATCATCAAAGCCCTTCTCCAACCTCAATGATTAACCTTCCAAAACATCTTCCTTTATGATGCCATGCACATGACGGAATGAAGCAAGCTGCATTTGCGGGCGAGATGAAAACCACATATCACGCAAGGCAATCAATGCTTCATTCGGCGCGCCTACATCCCAACCGCATCGCATCAATGTCCGATCTGCATAGTCCAGAAATTCAATCGGAAATGCCATACGCGGTGCGCGCAATCCCATATCAACCAATTCCTTGGCAATATGCGCATCGCTTGATCCCGTCATATCGGCGGTGAATTGTATGGCGGAAAGAATTTTAATCTCCATGCGGCTAATTGGTACATGGCGGATGTGTTTCATAAACCTCAGGTAAATTTCTCGATGCTCTTCACATACTTTCAAAACATCTACATTTGGTAGTGTAATTTCATTGGTTTGTACGCTCTTTGACATAGTGGCCTCCCAGATTCGGTTTGTTGCCCTTGATACCTTAAGCATGCGCGGCAAGGTCTTAACAGAATCTTAATATGGTCATTTTGACAATTTGTGGGTGTGGATAAAATGTAACTTCAGGCGCATAAAAAAACAGATAGAAATCAGAATAAAGCGCAGATCACCGAGGTATTCCTGCGCGAGCCAGCTCATCGGCGCGTTCATTTTCAGGGTGGCCTGCATGGCCTTTGACCCAGATAAATTTTACGTCATGCGCTTGGACGGCAGCATCGATTCTTTGCCAGAGATCTTGATTTTTAACCGGCTTTCTTGCCGCAGTTTTCCATCCTTTGGCTTTCCATCCATCCATCCATTCAGTTATGCCTTGCATAACATATTTACTGTCTGTGTAAAGTTCAACCGTGGAGCGTTTTTTGAGCGCAGCTAAAGCCTCAATCACCGCCATCATTTCCATGCGATTATTCGTGGTTTCGGCCTCACCGCCGCAAATTTCACGTTCATGCACGCCGCTGCGCATTAATGCCCCCCAACCGCCGGGTCCGGGATTACCGCTGCATGCTCCATCGGTATAAATTTTGATGATGGTATTGGCCATATTATATATCCAGATGTTGTACAATTATATTGATAAAATCCTGCTCCACCGTGACACCATGGAAGGCAGAACTGGGAATTGTAACGCCGAACGAATCGGCCAAATATTGATATTTGGGTTTACGCGCGGTGAATAATCGTGGAAACACCCAACGCGCAAAATCATCAGGAGTAATCTGCGCGACGCATTTAAGATTTTGCTCCTCCATATAGGTTGAAAGCGCCTCCTCCAAAAAAGCTGCAGGGAAGAAGAGCGGCTTTGGATAATCTTGTGCGCGCTGTAAAACCAGTTTTTCGTCTTCTGCGCTAGTTTTTAAATAGACAAATAATGTGCGCTCACCGATTTTACGGATAAGGTCGTGATCCTCAATTTCGCATAAGCTTCCTGTCGAATCATGGACAAAATGCCCCTTTGCACGATTAGCAATGATTAAAGCCTGCGCAATCGCCTGACATTCCGCATCATAATAGGCTTGTTGCCTATCGCGGAACATGCCTTGCGCAAATCCACCTTTACTCTCATCTCCGATTTTACCGATGAAAGCAGAGAGCGCGGATATATTTTGCGCGGTAATTCCACTTTGCGAGACAGCCTCTAATTCTGATTTTAGGTATTTTGAGCCAATCATATAATCGCAAGAATAGCTCTCCCAACCAAAGCCATCGAGCATAGATGTAATATAGGTTTTACCTGCACCGGACATACCAAGAAGGGTTATAGATTTTTGCGGAGCCTTTAGAAAATCTTGTGCAGATATTTTCATTTTGCACCCTCAGTAAGAATTTTAGGTACTTTAAAATTTACATTTTCCTGAGTGATGGCAATTTCTTCTAAGGTCACATCGAAAAATTCACGCGCCTTTTCAATCACCTCATTGACTAAAACCTCAGGAGCTGATGCCCCTGCACTTAAACCAAGCGATGAAACGCCGTCAAGCCAAGACCAATCAATATCACCGACGCGTTGAACCAACATGGATTTTGGACAACCATTTAACGCTGCGACCTCAACCAAACGATTAGAATTGGATGAATTGGGCGCGCCCAAAACCATCACCGCATCACTGCATGGTGCAATAGCTTTCATCGCAGCTTGGCGATTCGTGGTGGCGTAGCAAATATCTTCCTTACGCGGACCTTTAATTTGGGGAAATTTTTCCTGCAATGCAGTAACGATAGATGATGTGTCATCAACCGAAAGGGTCGTTTGTGTGCAATAAGCCAGATTTTCACGATCATCTAGGGATATGCGCGCGACATCCTCAACTGTTTCAACTAAAACTACCGCGCCCTCAGGCAATTGCCCCATTGTGCCGATAACCTCTGGATGGCCTGCATGACCGATCAGAATAATCAAATCACCTGATTTATGGTGGCGCTCGGCCTCACGGTGAACTTTACTTACCAAGGGACAGGTCGCATCAATAAAGAACATCTCACGCATTTTTGCATTTTCAGGCACTGATTTCGGCACACCATGCGCAGAGAAAATAACCGGGCGGCCATCATCCGGAATTTCATCCAACTCCTCAACAAACACCGCGCCCTGATCCCGTAAATTGTCGACAACAAATTTATTATGCACAATTTCATGACGCACATAAACCGGCGCACCATATTTTTGTAAGGCAAGCTCAACAATTTGAATGGCGCGATCAACCCCTGCGCAAAACCCGCGCGGGGCGGCAAGAATGATTTTTAACGGTGGCTTTTGTGTATTTTTTTTCATATTTCACCTTATAATGAATATTTTATAAAGAATCCATCCCTTGCGCGATAGAGTTTTGTTGCGTAATCTGTACGAAATAAACATTGTCCAAATTCAGGATATAAAATAAATGAACAATATTAAAATTTTTGCGATGACATTTGCTATCTTTACGCTTTCAGCATGTCAAACTCTGGACGCTATGCAAAGCGATTTTAACGAAGTCAGCCACGGCACATTTGAAACTGCGCAAGCCGTCACAGATCCAACAGCAAACCTACTTGCAAGCCCCTGCCCGCAAGTTGAAATCGTTGACGATCTTAGCTCCTTAAGTGATTTTGAATCACCTAAAAAACAAAATAAAGCAAACCTCATTTCCCGCGTTGACCTCAGAAGCGCCGAAAGCTCATGCAAATTGGCATCTAAAAGTGCTGTTGTGGATCTAAAGCTCTTCTTTAACGGTCAACTGGGTCCAAAAGGCCGTATAAAGCCAGCAGATAAACCATTCTTCTCTTATCCCTTCTTTGTTGCCGTCACTGCGCCAAGTGGTAAGATTATGGCGAAAGAGATTTTTGCGGCCTCTTTAACCTATGCCGGAAATGAAAATACGCATGTCTATAATGAAGTTTTGCGACAAATTATTCCAATCAACAGCAAGTCTGAGGCCAGCCGCTATAAAATTCTGATCGGCTTTCAGGTCACACCCGATCAACTTGCCTATAACCGCACACACATGGTTCCCATTGCCAATGCCCAAGCAGCAGAAAAAAAATAAAGCCCCAAGTTTTAGAAAAGAAAAGCTAATGAGCGATAATCCACACACAGAACAGAGTAAAAATATGGTTGATCTTGCAACAAAACGTCCTGAATTTAAGGAAATAAAAACGCCTTTTGACACACGCGCCTTTTGGGATCAAATATCCTCTGAACATATGCAAGTCGCGCAAGAGACATTTAAAACCCAATATGCTGCCTTTGAAGAATGGGTGGACATTGCAACCGAAGCCGTCAAACGCGGCAATAAGCTTATCTTTTTCGGGAATGGTGGAAGCGCAGCTGATTCGCAACATATCGTTGCAGAAATGTCGATTAAATTGCGCAAGGAACGCTCTCCTATTGCTGCTCTATCCCTCAGCCTTGATGCCTCTGCAATTACGGCCTGTGCTAATGATTATGGGTTTGATCAAATTTTCTCACGTCAAATTCGCACACTTGGCTATGGCGGTGATGTCGCCGTGGGTTTAAGCACATCAGGTAATAGCGCCAATATTATCAATGGTCTTAAAAAAGCCAAACGCATGGATATGATTACCGTTGGCCTTACAGGTGAAACAGGCGGAAAGATGCCGCCACATTGTGATTTAATGATGAAAGTACCTTCCACGGACCCTGCCCGTATCCAGGAAATGCACATTACATTCGGGCATATGTTTGTTGGTGCGTTAGAGCAAAAACTCGGACTTGTTTAAATCCCTGTTCTGACTTACACTTCACCCCGTTAATATATATTTTTTGAGTATTAGAGAATAAAAATGTCATCACAAACAGCAGTTGAAACACTGAGCTTTGAAGAAGCGTTAGGTGAATTAGAAACCATAGTACGCAGCCTTGAAACCGGTGAAGCCGCGCTTGAGAATTCTATTACCGCGTATGAACGTGGGATAAAATTAAAAACGCATTGTGAGAAAAAATTACGTGATGCGCAGGCAAAAATTGAAAAAATCTCCATTCAGGCTGATGGATCAGTCTCAACCCAACCTTTAGATGCAGAAAGTTAAGTTATGGCTCCATCTCTTCGAGACGCTGACCCAAGATTAAAACGTGAAATGGAAGACATTTCCGAG
>CAXBFT010000027.1:0-14775 GCA_963974945.1 uncultured Alphaproteobacteria bacterium | reverse complement strand
ATGGAAAGCCAAAATGGCGGCATATCCTATAAATTGCGTCAACGCCTCGCCTTTACGGCCTTTTCAATGACTGCAACTTATGATTCGAGTATCGCAAGTTGGTTCGCGCAGCAAACAAAAGAGGCCATGCCTCGCCGCATCAGCTTCTCCGGCACATTGAAACAAAAATTACGTTATGGTGAAAACCCGCATCAAAATGCGGCGCTTTACCTTGTTGATGATTCCTTGCGCCCGGGCGCGGCGCGTGCATCACAAGTACAAGGCAAAGAGCTTTCCTATAATAACCTCAACGATACAGACGCAGCGTTTGAGCTTGTCAGTGAGTTTGAAGAACCAACAGTGGCTATTATCAAGCACGCCAATCCATGCGGCGTTGCAACCTCCTCTAATATCCTTGATGCCTATAAACACGCCCTGCTCTGTGATCAGACCAGCGCCTTTGGCGGTATCATCGCCATCAACCGCACATTAAGCGCAGATTTGGCAAGCGCCATCATGGAACGCTTTGTCGAGGTCATCATTGCCCCTTCTATCGAAGGTGATGCGATTGATGTTTTGAAGAAAAAACCAAATATCCGCGTCCTGACAACAGGGGCAATGCCAAGCGCAGAGCAAAAAACAAGCATGGTCAAGCGCATTGCGGGCGGCCTGTTGGTACAAGAAACGGATACAGCTATCCTTGATGAGGAAACAATGAAAGTTGTAACCGATCGTGAGCCGACAGAAAAAGAGATGAAAGACCTCATCTTCGCCTTTAGTGTCGCCAAGCATGTAAAATCCAATGCCATTGTCTATGTCAAAGACGGCGCAACAGTCGGTATAGGCGCTGGCCAGATGAGCAGAATCGATTCGTCTCGTATCGCCGCATGGAAGGCCGAAGAAGCCGCCAAAGAAGCTGGCTGGGATCAGCCCCTTACCCGTGGCTCCGTTGTTGCCTCTGATGCGTTCTTCCCTTTTGCTGATGGCTTGATCGCTGCGGCAGATGCGGGTGTAACCGCCGTGATCCAACCGGGTGGCTCTATCCGCGATCAAGAAGTCATTGACGCGGCGAATGAACGCGGCCTTGCCATGATCTTCACGGGAATGCGCCACTTCCGCCACTAAAGTGATAGCGATTAGAGTTATGTATAGAAAAAACTTGCATTCCCTCTGAATTATCTTCTATACTGCCAGTAAGACTAATACATTAGATGTTAGAAAAGGCGCGGAAAACGTGCTATAATGCGGTGATAATAGAGGGAAAGCAGCTATGAAAAGCTATCCAAATACATATAAAATACGCCACCAATCGGCCTCAATTTGCGCATTATCTGCGCAGGGAGGTGCATAATGCCATTTCCAATAATAGCAGGCGCATGGTGGTTAGCAACGACAGGCTTCGCGACTTATGGCGCATCAAAAGCTGATGATGCATTGCTCGGTGGTGCTGGAAAACGCACATTATGGGGCGGAATTAAGGCTGGTTTTAATAAGCTAACCCAAGATGATGAAGATGTTAAACCCGTTGCAACAGGCGTAACCGTCGGTCCGCAGACAGGTCCAAAAGCAACAAATACAAATTTCAACGAATCTGCTCAACGTACAACACCTAAAACTGACGCTGTTCTTGATGTTAATTCCGGTGAAGTTCGCACGGCTGAAACAACGGTTGAAGAAAAAGATAATCTTGGGTTCTTTGACTATATCATGTTGGCGTGGGATCAATTCCAAAAAGATGATTACATGGGCGCTATCGGTTCTGTTTTCAATGCCTTCACAAATAATAGTGACGGCGAAACAGATATGGTAAAAAGCGGAGCCTCTGCACTTGGTGTATTGGGCGGCGGTCTTGCCTTGAAAAATCTATTCTCAAAAGATGCCAGCACAAGCGGCGCGCTTAAACTTGGTATTGCCTCTGCTGCTATACCCATTATTACAAGCATGGCCAAAGACTGGATGAACAGCAATGACAAAGATGAGCCTGCTGTTTCTGCAAAAACAACAGCAGCCCCGACTACTCAACAAAAACCGGCTTTTGCAGGACTTGATCTTTAAGACCGCAAACTCAAAGACACCACCCAATCATTAAGATTGGGCGCGCTATAAGAATAGCATGGAGATTTAAGATGACTGAATATAACGGCAATGATGATCAGAGCAACACCCCTCAAACGGTTGATGGTGAATTTGAGTTGGTGGCTTCGCCACTTGACGATACGCCCAATGATGCGCCCGCTAATGGCGACATGCCCAAAATTGACAAGCCTCGCTTTAACCCGAAGCAAAGAGACATGATCAAGTTTTTAGCGAGACGCTCTAGTCACTTCTTACCATCAAAAGATAGCCCGACAGAGTTTCTTTTTACAAATTGGATACCGCAATCAAACTACAAAATCTCAGCAGTCGGCAATGTTCGCCCTATTATAAGCGCCGTAAATAAAAGCCTACAAGAATTAGGCTTGATTGGGAAATACGAAAACAATGAAATTCAAAAGGGTTCAGTGAAAGATCTTCACGATAAAATCCTTGAAAAAATGGAAGCGCGCAAAGGCGAAGACATCCCCGCTCTTCTAGATAAGTACAGCACAGAAAATAAAACAGAATTAGCGCATTTTCGTTCATCAATCCAAGAGCTACGCCAACATGTTGAAGACACCTATGGTTATCCTGATCCTGCATCAGGTAAAATGTCAGGTTCTAAGAAATCAACAAAGTATTTCGGCCTAACTCTCAACCAAAGAAAAGAGCTTATTCGCTACTTAACTTCCATGGATGATATGGGAAAAGGCTTACAAGAGGGCTCCAAAGGTCAGGTCGCCCACGATATACAGCGCGTACTTAATAACCTTGATGCTAAAAACTATGATGTTGATGATATTAAAAATACAATTTCAGGCTTATCAAAAGCACATGAATTAACCAACCGTGCCTTTATTGAGGCAACGGGACGTTGGCCGGAAATGGCACAAGGACTTCCTGACGGATCAAAGGCACAAAGAGAGCTTGCAACTAAACAAGTTCAAAAAATGACCGAAAAACAAATTGATGCCGGTTTCTATCCTGATCAGCATTTTCAAGGTAAGCCAGTGAAATACGCGGCTCTTGCTGAAGGAGAAAATATTGAATTCTTATGGCAGAATGAGCTTATTGAAAAATATTCCGCACGCGATGAAAATGGGAATTTAAAAAGACAATGGGGTGAAGGTACTTCAGACCCAGACGTTTTCCAGTTCACCTCCGCACTAACCGATGCGTATAAGGGCTATTTCCCCCACATGGCGATTGATGCGTTAGAAGAGCTTCATGATTTATTTCAACCATGGAACAATAAGTGGAAAATAGATTCGTTAAAAGACCAAAGAACTATGCCAAAAGCGGATCAAATGGAATTCAGGCTTAAAAGCGATGATCTCTACCAAGAAGGTTCAGACTTTAAACGATTTACCGATAAGATTACAGCCATAGCATCCAAGCCACCTGTTGGCCGCCAACATGATAAGAAAAAATTTGGATTATACGCCCTGTTTGAAGAGCAAAACCGTCCGAATCGTCACGAAGCAAGAATGCGCACTTATAGGATTCAAAGCCTTGTCGAATTTCAGGGGTTGAGCCGTTTATCCAAACCTGGGGACATTGTAGAAAAAGAAGTCACATTCTATGGGCCACTCAGAAAAATGGGACAGTTTTTTACTGGCGCACAAAGTGTTGAGAGACCGAAAAAGGCATTCCTAGGCGGGCATTTACGCGATTACACGGCAAAACATACTGTTGTTAGACATGACCCCGAAAGAGAAACTGTAGGCGCTGAACTCCGTAGAACGCTCATAAGAGCAGGCAGCCTGTCAACAATAGATGATATTGGCGGTGTAAAAGGCGGCATAGGCATCCCATTCAGGATTCCCCTATGGAAAAATAAAGAAGGCGAACGCAAGTATATTCCACTTGATCGCATTCGCATAAAATTTTCCCCTACCGGAAAAATGGCCCTTGCCGCACTTGGTATTACGGCAGCATTAAGCGGTGGTATTCCTGATGTAAATTATGGCGACATTTTCAAAGCTGATCAAAACCAAGCGCCACATACACAACAGATAGAACAAAAAAATACATCGGGCGCGTTTAACGATAAAGTCCTTCAACAACATGATATGGACAATATAAACACGAATCCTGAAATACAAAAGCTCTTGAAAGAGAAGAACGAAACACTGCAAGACCACGACATGAATCAAATCCTCAATAATCCTGAGATTAAAGATGATGTTGATGAGTCAAAAGCGGCAAGAAAGCTTCGCCCAATAGAGAGTGCAAGCATTTCTGTGCCTCATACGCTCCAGAACGGTGATTACTCTGATAAGGTTCTCCATGATTTTGAGCATGCCTCATACGCCGTTACAAGCCCAAAAATCACCTATGATAAAAGCTTTGACGACTATGATGTCAGTGTTGAACATGATATTGCATAAATATATCTCCAATATTTGCATTCTATCTTCAGACATGGTATAAAGGGACATAATAAAAAGTATAAATAGGTTAAAAGTAGCAAAAAGTTGCAAGACCTAGGGGATGATAATATGGCTGATAAAAAATCTGACAACATTACCTTTGATGCTAATGGCTTAGTATATAGCGATTACAAACCTAATCTTGACCTCAGTGATATGGAGATTAGTGATAGTTGGTATGCGCCTTGGGTTTCAGACATTGTTGATCAATCAGAAGATGCAATCAGTGAATTATCCAATATCGCACATGATGTCGTCATGGATAGCAGAAGATTAGAGGATGAAGTCCTCTACTTCGAAAAAGAATCTATCGCTAAAATTGATGCCAAAATTGCCGAACGCCAAGCGCGTGACACGGCTGCGAATATTGATGACCTCAAGGCTTTAAAAGATAAAGTTGAAGCTGCCGTAAAAGACATGTCATCCTACATCAAAACAGATGCGGCATTGCTTAAAACTCTTTACGAAAATACAAAGACTGATGTTGATACAAAACATGCAAGATTAAAAGTTATAAGCGATGGCGATAATGACGGCAGCAAGCAATCTGCGGCATTAAAATTAAATGAGCAAGCCGTTGAAATAAACTCATTCGGCAAAGAAAGCGTTATTATTGTTAACGCGGCATCGGCGCGTGCAAATGAAATTATGCGCAACATGAGTGCGGCAATCACACAAGAAGAGCCTGCAATCATCATCCCTACTATGCTTTCCTTGATGGAATTACAAATTCCTACACCGGAAGAGCCGGTAAGCAATAAAGATGCACGCAATATCTTCAGCAAACAATTCAATGTTCTGCAAGTTCGCATTGCCGAAATGGAAGATTATTATGACTCGGCTAAAACTGAGTTGGCGGATCACAAAATAAAATTTGGTAAGGAGTTAACATCTCTTATCAACGATAGCAGCACAACTGTAGAAGATAAGGCAAAATATGAAGCCATTGAAAAGCAGTGGAAGCAAAGCATTGTTCTTGCGGAAGCAGAAATAGACTCAAAGCAAGACGTATTCCTGAAGGAATCTGCCGAGATCAATAAAAAGATGGACTCTTTTGAAACCCAAATACAATCAGCAGGCTCTAGCATTAACATGCTTAATACCGCTGTAACCAGCCAAGCACAGAGTGTTAATGCATTCTTGATTGAGCAACACTATATACCAAAAGGCTTTATACCTGACATTAAGGCAAATATCGTTGATCAGTACCAAAAAGATCTCATCAACAAAACACTTGCCGCAAATGCTCATGGGCTAAACGGGCCTATTGCTGCTGCGCCTATCATTATGACGGCGCCGGCTGCTCCACAGGATAAAGATGCTGCGCTCAAAACATTTTCAGCAGAAAAAGATCACGTTACCAGCCTTAAAACTGATATAGATCAATTTTATGCCGACCTTACACTAAAGGTTGATACATATGCCACTGACAAAATTAAAGATTTAGACGCTTTGGCACAAATTGCCTCTCCTGAAGAAAAAGAAAAATACGAAAAAATTAAGAAAAATTTAGAGGCAAGCATCGCAGAAACACGCGCAACTATCGCGCAAGAGAAGCTTGTGTTAAACATGGGCTATGACGCATTAGGCGAAAAAATGGATGCGAATGGCGATAAATTAAATTTATCCGGCTTGACAGCTCCGGCACTTGCCAAGGTTCTAAACGAAAACCACGGTGAGGTTGCGGCCTTCACAAGCAAACACTACAATATGCCAAAAGCAATTGAAGCGAAGTTTGATGGCATTACAGCACTTTATACAAATGACATTGCCTCTATAACAGTTGCGGCAGAACCCCATAAACTGGGAGTGGTCACTGCGCCCGCACCTCTTCCTAACGCGACGGTTCAAACGACTACGTCAGGCGGAACGCCTATCATTCCACCTGCGCCCGTTATTGCGGTTGATCCGGCATCACCAAATGCCGGTCTTCAAAGACAAGCGAATAAACTTGTAAATGAAATTTACGCTGTAACAGGACGCTCTAACTTTGGTGAGTTTATCGCCAAGGACAGTAATGGTGAGTATAACAAACTGGATACCTTCAAAATCCAAGAGCATAATACGCAAACCCTTATCGATAGCTTAAAAGCAGAAGGTAAGACGCATGATGCGGCCATTCTTGAAAAATCAATGGTTATGCTAAAAGAGAATCATGAAAATGCGCACGATGCCCTTAAAGGCATAGAAGCACATAAGGCGATACTTGTTCCCATTAGAGATCGTGTTACAACGCTTGCCGGCGAAATTGGAAAATTATCCGGTACCGCGGATAAAGCAACGCTTCAAGCCTATATTATTGAGCTGGATGCAGCCAAAAAATCATTCACTGATGTTTATGATGACATTGATAAAAAGAACAAAGAAATACAGAATCTTGCGGCGACAAACCACAAAATTTTAAATGGTAGTAATGATCCGAATGAAAGATATAAATATCCGGGGAATAAAGATTATAAATACACCTATGGCGGTGATAAAATTTATAACGATTCTCTTGAAAATCTTTTAGGTGGTAAGGGCAACCCTCTTTACAACTTCTTTTCACACGAACCCGGTCAAGAAAACGGTTTGAGCAGTGCATTTAACGTTGTGAGTGGTTGGTTCAGAGGCGCAACAAATGCATGGGACCAAACAAAACGCAATGCGCACCCTGATGATCTTGGTAAATTGAATATGATTGGTGCCGGTGCGGGCATATTGGCCGTTATTTTTGGTACAAATATGGTCGGTGGAAAATGGATGCCGACTTGGGCTAAGATTGGCATTGGCATCATTGGCGCGGGCTATTTCATTCATGGAATGGGCGGCGACGCGGAAGAGATGAAAAATAATAATGTTCATGTTCAGGCACAAAAAGGCGTGGACACAGCATCGACAAAGCCAGCATCCGGTAATACACCAACTACAGAATCCGTTGCATCCGCTCCGGTTACCCCTGCAAAAGGTGAAGATAAAACAAATGTGACTGGCAATTCTACTGTTGCAGATGCGAGTAAAGCTCCCGTCTCCAACAAAGAGGAAATCAGTACAGCTGACATCACCGGAACAGGTAACGGAAAAAACATCCCTGCTCTGGATCTGAATGATGAGGGTGTTGAAATCGTTAGCTTCACGCCAAATAGTGACGATAATGATGCAAAAGAACTTGCCGATATTAATCTTGTTATCGCCGCAAACACCATGGGCAGTACACCAGGAATGTCGATGGGGCGGTAATCCCCCTCTTCAAAACCAACATATAGGGAGGGAGAGCAGCGAATCGGATATGGCTTCCCCTTTTATGGGTTGCATGTTATCATTTTGTTAAAGCTTAGCCCTTATAGTGGGCGTTAGAGCATTTTAACAATTCAAGGCCGGTTCTGGCGACATTCAATGATGACGGAAGACGAAGACAACATCACCGAAACATTAAAAGCCCCCCCACGATTGGGTAAAGATTGGGGTACAGGTTTTGGCTCGGGTCGGACAAAGCTTTTCGCGCATTTTGATGACTTCGATATTATGTGCGATCGCGCCAAGGGAATCACCTATATCTTCCACCAATGCGACCTTGATTGCACCATCCACCATATGGAATATGATAAGGACACACAAAGAATCACCGTCTTCACCACGGACGGGCAAAAACTTGATTTAGGCACAAGAATCCAATGGAATATCCGCCCCTATATTGCTAAAGAGCAATATTTGATTATAATGCGCACCAAGGACGGCCGCGCGATAGAGGGACAAGAGGTTCATCTTCGCATGAAAGCACCGGAAATTGAGGGCGAAGAGGACGAAAACGCGATCGAGCCGATAGATATTAAGTTTTAGGAATATAAACTCCCAGTTTTTATGCAAAAAAATCGGGCATTTTCAAGGAAAGCATTGTATAATGCATATAAGTGATACAAATAAAAATGAAAACGGGATGACAAATGAACATGTAGAATCTGATGGAGGCGTACCAAATAGAGGTAACCTAACCGACTTTTTCTATGGTGTTGATAACGAAAACAAACTTCAAATTGAAGTTGCTATAAAAGAAGATGGCCGATGTGCCGTATTTCATAATAAGCCTTTTCGTAATGAGCTATCTTGGTTAGAATATGATTTGAACACTTACAGACTTGATTTTGTACTGGATGGAGGAGAAATTCGAAATGCAGGCATGCCATTGACAAAAGATATGTCAAAGCACATGCAAAATACGCATCAAGTTTTAATGATTTTGATGGATGAGAATACGGGCAATGCCAAAGAAGGCCTTTATGTTCCACTTATCCTTCATTCGAAATAATAAGAGATCTGCAAAAGCAGGCGGTTGAATTAAAGTAAAAAACTAAAAAAACTTAAGAGGAGTGAACTATGGTTGCAAACGCATTTAACACAACGGCACCGTCAAACCTAGATACATTAACAAATGATTTCCAAATGAGCAGCCTTAGAATTGCCTATGACATGGATCTATCTGGTCAGACATCCGCAATACCGGGCATCGGACAAGCTGCTACATTTGATACTTCAGTAGAAGCGAAAAATGATGCGGTATTTAATATCCCTGGCGTTGCATAGTAATTTAAGCATTACCTAAATATATGAAACAGGCGTAACTCCTCGCCTGTTTTTTCGCGTCCATACAAAATGATATATTTATTGCTCAGGCTTGATCGCCTCAGAAATTGGGGCGACAACATCCCCTACAGGCTTTTTCTGGTTTAACATATAGACTTTCCAAAAGCTGAACAGAATAGATGCGACAATAATGATAATCATCACATAAGGCGGCTTTGCGCCAAGCCCCTCCTCATCCAAAAGATTTTCATCCAATAAAACAGGCTGATGCTCTATCGGCGTTTTATCTTGATGATTTTTTTGTGCATTCTCATTTTTCATGTTGCTATACTACCCTAATTTCTAAGAGATGATAATACGTTATTCGCATAAACAAAACAAACGACGGCAGATCCCCCCTGCTAAACCAAGATACATAACATTAAGATATTTGACACATCCACCCAAAAAGAAATATTATCGCAATAAATAAAAAAGACTTAAATAAAATCGGGGAAGCATCGCAATGACATTGGTCACACCACAACAAAAACAGGTTGATATTATTGATTACGGATTACAACATGGTGATGTAGGCGAGCGCATTGGCCTTATTCAACAAATATCAAATGACGTGATAAACCAAAACCACGATTCAAGCGCCTATCATTTCTTCCTCGGCCGCCATACCGCCCCCATCTACGAGCCGGATGCCTCTGTCAGAGCCATCGCATTTGACGCGATTGAAGGGATTTTAACCCACGAATTAAAACATAACATACGCCCCAACCCACATCTTTTCTATATCGACAGCATCAACGATGCCCTGAAAAACGAGAGAGAGCAAGACACATTAGAGGCGGCGCTCTATTGCTATGCTGCGCTTTCAGTCAAACAAGAATACACCCAGAAGATCACCAAAGGTGTCAAAGAAATAGAACGCGGTTTAAATGATCTACTGAACAATAAAGCCGCCACCACAACATTAAAATATCGCGCCGAAGAAAGCCGTTATTTTTTTGAGCGCCATAGCGGTATGTCAACGCAATTCAACGATGTCAGGATTAATTTTGGTATTGCCGAAAACCTCGATCCGCAAGAAAAAAATAACATGACATTATTCACAGAAATCCAAGAATTCCGTAAAAGAACCGAGCAAGCGGCACAAACATCATTAGGCACATTAAGGTTAATGGGTGAATTTGATAATAAAACCGCCATGATCGATGTCCCCAAAGATGCCCTTGATCAAATTGAGCTTGATATGCTCAACTACAGAAGTACCAAATTTGAAGATGTCAGTGTTCTGAAAAATGGAACGATTATCGCCCAAGGATGCCAACCATCATAACGTCATGAAACTTGGGGGCAAGGTACAAACGACGCAGTGAAGAAACCCACCTAAAGATGCGCCGTAATGAATGTCAGAGAAAAATGCAAATGACTATAAACAGGCTTGCAAAACCCACGCTTTAGCCGTAGTTTCAGCAGATATTTTATTACTGCTGCTCCGCGCAATCGGGCAATTTAAAGAGGCTCCATGTCACATAAACTAGAACATATTCGCAACTTCGCTATTATCGCCCATATCGATCATGGTAAATCCACCCTCGCCGATCGTCTGATTCAAACATGCGGCGGTTTGGAAGAGCGCGAAATGACAGAGCAAGTCCTCGATAACACCGATATTGAGCGCGAGCGCGGCATCACGATTAAGGCGCAAACGGTGCGCCTTGAATACACCGCCGATAACGGCATTACCTATCAATTAAACTTGATGGATACGCCCGGTCATGTGGATTTCTCCTATGAGGTTTCGCGCTCCCTCGCCTCTTGCGAAGGCTCTATTCTGGTGGTGGATTCCACACAGGGCGTAGAGGCACAAACCCTTGCCAATGTTTACATGGCGCTTGAGAATAACCACGAGATTGTTCCAGCCATTAATAAAATCGACCTGCCCGCCGCCGATATTGAAAATGCCAAACATGAGATCGAAGATGTGATCGGTTTGGATGCGAGTGAGGCCATCCCTTGCTCCGGTAAAACGGGCGCAGGAATTCACGACTTGCTTGAGGCCGTAATAACGAAACTTCCGCCTCCATTAGAGGGCGATGCAACCAAACCGACCAAGGCGTTATTGGTTGATTCTTGGTATGATATTTATCTTGGCGTTGTGGTCTTGGTGCGTGTGATTGACGGCACACTCAAAAAAGGCCAGAAAATCAAATTTATGAGCAATGGCGCAACGCGTGATATTGACCGCGTTGGTATGTTCACCCCCAAACACGTCCTCCTTGATGAGCTGGGCCCGGGGGAAATGGGTTTTATCACCGCGTCAATTAAGGACATCAGCGAAACCAATGTGGGTGACACGATTACCGATGTAAAACGCCCATGCACTGATATGCTTAAGGGGTTTAAGCCAAGTATTCCGATGGTTTTCTGCTCCTTCTACCCTGCGGATGCGGGGGATTTTGAAAAGCTCCGCGATTCCCTTGGGCGCATTCGTTTGAACGATGCCTCTGTCCATTATGAAATGGAAAGCTCTCAGGCGCTTGGCCTTGGTTTCCGTTGCGGTTTCCTTGGGCTTTTGCATATGGAAATTATCCAAGAACGCCTTGACCGTGAGTTTGACCTTGACCTGATCCCCACCGCGCCAAGCGTGGTCTATAAAATCAACATGACCAATGGAGAGCAGATCGAGCTTTATAACCCCGTTGATATGCCCGATGTGGTCAAAATCAAAACGATTGAAGAGCCATGGATTAAGGCCACAATCCTTGTCCCTGACGAATATCTCGGCGGATTGCTAAAACTTTGCCAAGATCGCCGCGGCGTACAGATTGACCTGACCTATGCTGGGGGACGTGCCATGCTTGTCTATCGCCTGCCATTGAACGAGGTTGTGTTCGACTTTTATGACCGCCTGAAATCCATCTCTAAGGGCTATGCCAGCTTCGATTATGAGCTGGATGGCTATGGCGAGAATGATTTGGTGAAGCTTGAAATCCGCGTGAATGAAGAGCCGGTCGATGCGCTCGCCATGATCGTGCATAAAGACAGCGCGGAATTCCGCGGCCGCGGTATGTGTGAACGCCTAAAGGAGCTTATCCCGCGCCAAATGTTCAAAATCGCCATTCAGGCGGCGATTGGCGGTAAAGTCATCGCGCGTGAAAACGTCTCCGCCATGCGTAAAGACGTGACGGCCAAATGTTACGGCGGCGACATCACGCGTAAGAAAAAGCTTTTGGAAAAGCAGAAAAAAGGTAAGGCAAAAATGCGCCAATACGGCAACGTCGCCATCCCACAATCAGCCTTTATTGCTGCTTTGAAGATGGGCGATGATTGACCATAATTTTTTCTTGCACTTTTTCGCACACTACCTTAAAAGGATGTTTATATAAAAAAACAACCTTGCGTGGGGGATAAATAATGAAAAAATCAGATTTAATAGAAGAGTGGAAAAACAAAGTTCGCGTTGCAAGCGCGGCGGAAATTAATACACAGCACCACTCCCCCCGTGATATTAGCCTAGAAGATGCCGCGCGTGGCTGGTTAGCCTATAAAGAACTTTATCAGGACAATAAGGTCTTTATAAATCGCTATGACAATACATATTCAGCCGTTTCATTTTACAAGGATTCCTTTAACGAGCCCAAAAAAGGCCTGATACAAGCTTTTAAAGATCGCAATAGAGATCCTATTGCAGATTGGGCAGCGCAGAACCCTCATAACTTATTGCTGGTGTACCGAACAGGTGCGGACATAATGAAATCAGGCACAGCATCTTGCTTGTCTTTATCAAAAATGCATTTGGAACTGGCAGAAACCAAAGGGATGGACGCGTATTTACCAAATGATGAACAGTCAAAAGAGATTTTCTCCAAGCTATTTCACAGACAGGATGAGGCTCATGCGATTGAACTTATGGGACGCACAGCAGAACAGCGAACAAGAACGGTTTTGAATTTAGATCACTCATACTAGAACAAAACCACACAAAAGCAGAAAGCTTAGCGCGCCCGCAATAAACCACAGCAATGATAAGCTTCGCATTTTTGAATGCTTAGTGATTTATGCGCCGCGTCCATCAATAACCGCACCAACCCATGCAGAAAACCGCCACAAAGACTTGCAAATAATGCATGGCTTTGTATATAGTATCCCTCAATGATAAAAAACTAATATACGAGGTGACGCACATGCCAAAAGATATTCCCTTATACATTCGGAAAAGCTTTAAAGAGACAATTAATGGTCATTATGACTCTGTGGTAAAGGCGGGTACGTTGGATAAAGCGCAATATAGAGAGCTTCGTAATCAATCACTGAAAGCACTAACGTCTTTAGAATCCGCAAAAACCATAGAAGACCGAGACGCAATATTCAAAAATATTAATAATAATGGCGGCCAGATTGGTAAAGCCATTTTCAACGTTGTTGCCGCCACAAATCATTATATGTGGTCAAAAGGCATAAGCATCCATACCCAAAACAAAGCCCCCACCCCCACAGATAAAGAACCCCTTAGCCTTTGATGTTCTTTCAGATACTGTGTTATGATATAAAAAACATAGGGCAAAGAACATGAAAACCGTACTTCTTCTTCTCGTTACGACACTTACCCTTTGTGCCTGTGAAAACACACGCAAAAATTGGATTGATGTGGTGAATTCCCGCAGCGCCAGCGCCGGCGAAAGAGCCGGACGATAAAATGCTTATTTGCGTAGCGATGGCTAAGCTGTTAAACTTAAGATAATAAGTATAAAAAATTGGGTGAAATTATTAATAAGGGATTACATAAATGATACAAGGTATTAAAGCAGCATTCTAAATCGCCGCCGTGGCGGCACCAATCATCAGCGCGGTTTCAGAACACATGAAAAACAGGGCCGACGCACCGGACGTTCAACATGAAGAAAATGCGCTTTAATTTTTTTCATCTGCGCATAACTCTTCGTAACCTTCATTCAAACATCACAATCATCTTTACCTAAAGAACGTGATCCTTTAGGGTTTTTCCTATGAATAAATACATACTCATCTTCATCATGACCATCCCGCTTTGCTCTTGCGGCCCTACGGGCAAGCTTTTAGGCTCTGTCGCCCGCTTACCCGTTGATATTGTCCGTGGCGGCGCATCTACTTTAGGCTATCAAGAGGGTGAAACATCGCCCCTCTCCACGGATATACAATCCGCCCCGCTACACCAACTATAAAGGAATATCTTCCCTTATCTCCATGAATGGCATATAATATGGGCATGAGGTAAAGGATTTACAAATGGTCGCGGCGAGCAATATTTACACCCTACTCAATCAAGGCGTTTCATATCGAACATTTCAAAATTATTCGATTGGACAAAATTTGATCAGCAAAGCCGAGCAGCTCGTCAATGATCTGGAGAGCCTGAAAAGCGCGCCAAAAACCACAGACACCCTTACCGACCTGTTCAAAACCGATACGCAAAAAGCGCAAGCCAAATTAGATGAGCTTATAAAGGGCAGCATCGAAGAAATCACACAATTGCGCAAATCCCTTGGCATAACCAACCCTGCGGGACAAAATAAACCACTTGATGACTTGTTCAAAACAATCAAGGGTTCTGTCTTTAATCAATCACTTTAGGGAAAAGGTAACCCCGACCGTCAAGGGAGTGTGTGTGGGGGAGGAGATGACAGCCGGGGACGGATCGTGTTATATGCTTGTTTTATTCCTATTGCAACATTAAAAATGCATTTTTTAGATA
>CAXBFT010000026.1:0-14986 GCA_963974945.1 uncultured Alphaproteobacteria bacterium | reverse complement strand
TGAGCGAACAAGTAGCAGAAAGAACATTAACCCAAAGTCTTGCGGACATCGCCTTACGCCTGCAGGAACAAGCCGATAATGCTGCAAAACTTGCAGCAGATGCGGGATCGGTCATAAGTGATAGCGGCGTTCATACAGAACCCTTTATCATTACCGGCCTGACCGTTTTCATTTTGGCATGTATCGTTGGTTATCACGTCGTTTGGCGCGTCACCCCTGCACTCCACTCGCCGCTTATGGGGATTACCAACGCAATTTCATCCGTTGTGATTGTCGGCGCTATCATGGCAACCGGCGCGGCCTCTGAGTCGAGTTTTTCTAATTTCCTTGGTTTCCTCGCGATTGTTTTTGCATCAGTAAATATTTTTGGCGGTTTTATCATCACAAAGCGTATGTTGCATATGTTTCAAAAGAAGGGATAGGCCATGACGGCGTTCCATAGATCGACACTTCTTTTCACGGCCCTGCTAACCCTTACTGCTTCGTCGCAGGCATGGGCAGGAAAACCCACGCAAATCACCCACGATCATGCGCAAATTTCTATTATACGTAATGGTGAAACGACAAAAATACAAAACGGCGATAAAGCCGAGATGATTGATCGCATCGTTAAATTATTTAACAATTATATTGCCGACACATCAAAGCCTTGGTTGAGACAAAAGCTGGAGCGTGATGGCGTTAGCCTGAATGACAAATGGGCATCCTATAAAAACCAATCCTATTTTGAGCTGAGCTACCCTTCCGCTCAGGAAGGCGTTGAAGACCTGATTGTTATGTTCAATGAAACCAATGATAAAGGCCCTTATGGTTTGGTTATAGCCAAACATAAAGATGGCAAAGTCATGGGATATGAGGTTGATACGAGTGAACTCACCAGCCTTTATTGCTATGACAGTATCGTCAAATACTTGCCACCCTTATATAGGGACATGGCCATTCGTTATAGCGCGGATGAGTTTAAAGATTCAGGTGTGAGCTGTAACAAAGAAACCGATGATTATCTGCATCAAAAGTTAAAAGATAAATGTGAAAAACGGGCAAAATGGGAACAGAAAAAAGGCCCTTACGGCATTATCCTGCCCGTAGAAAAAGACGATACTGAGGGCTTGGACAATGATGGAACACAAGAAGAAGAATACGTAAAACCAGATGAATGCGATATTTTTAAAACAGACACCCCCTAACATATAATACAAAGCGATAAATTCAGGATATTAAAACGATGACAACATTCTCCTCTCTGGCATATTTAACCGCTTCGGTTTTGTTTATACTGGCCTTGCGTGGATTGTCCCACCCACAAACGGCACAACGCGGCCTGACATATGGCATGGTTGGCATGGGGCTGGCGATTTTAGTTACCCTATTTGCACCGCATGTTACGGGTTGGACATGGATTATCCTTGGCGTTGCTATTGGCGGAACAATTGGTACGTATATCGCAAAAACAATTGAGATGACGGCCCTACCCCAATTAATGGCGGCGTTTCACTCTCTGGTTGGGCTTTCGGCTGTGTGTGTTGCAGGCGCGGCGTTTTATAACCCTGAAAGCTTTGAAATCGGCACTTATGGTGACATCAAAACCGCAAGCCTGATCGAAATGGCGATTGGCTTAGCGATTGGCGCGGTGACCTTTACGGGGTCAATCATTGCATGGGGTAAATTACATGGAAAGATCTCAGGAAAACCAATTACCTTTTCAGGCCAGCATAAGCTCAATGCGTTGCTTGGCGCGGCCTTGATCCTTATGGTTATCATTCTCTGTTGGAGCGGTAGCGCCTTCTGGTTCTGGATGATTGCTCTGATTGCTTTTGCCCTTGGTGTGTTGATGATTATTCCAATTGGCGGCGCGGATATGCCGGTGATTGTGTCTATGCTCAACTCCTATTCCGGTTGGGCGGCTGCGGGTATTGGTTTTACCTTGCATAATAACCTGTTGATTATTACCGGTGCGTTGGTTGGCGCAAGTGGTGCGATCCTATCCTATATTATGTGTAAGGGCATGAATCGCTCCTTCGTCAGTGTTATCCTTGGCGGTTTTGGTGGTGATGATGCGGCGCAGGGTACGGCGGCAAGCATGGGTGATAAGAATGCAAAAATCGGCGCGGCTGAAGATGCGGCCTACATCATGAAGAATGCACGCAAAGTCATTATTGTCCCCGGCTATGGTATGGCTGTGGCACAGGCACAGCACGCGTTGCGTGAAATGGCAGATATATTGAAAAAAGAAGGCGTGGATGTACAATATGCAATCCACCCTGTTGCCGGTCGTATGCCCGGTCATATGAACGTGCTTCTGGCAGAGGCCAATGTGCCTTATGATGCCGTCTTTGAAATGGAAGATATTAACCGCGACTTTGCGCAGGCCGATGTGGCTTATGTTATTGGTGCAAATGACATTACTAATCCTGCTGCAAAAAATGATTCAACCTCCCCTATTTACGGCATGCCTGTTCTTGACGTTGAAAAGGCCAAAACCGTTTTATTCGTAAAACGCTCTATGGGATCAGGTTATGCGGGCATTGAAAACCCACTTTTCTATGAAGATAATACGATGATGCTTCTTGGTGATGCCAAAAAAATGACGGAAGATATTATCAAGGCCATGGAATGATTTCTTGCCACCCTATCTTTCAGGTTCATTTTATATATTGAAATTGTCTTTGTGTTAATATTTTTCAGGCATAGTGGGCCTTTGAATACTGACAAAGAATCATACGGGTCACATGACAGATCAAGCATCAATACCATCGATCGAATCTCGCTTCTTACAACCCGTTGGTTGGCGTTGGCATAATTTTGAACGTACGGGGCGTAAGATCCGTTTTGGTTCCGTCTTCCCACAAGACAGTATACCTGATGCCGTTGTTGTTTGCCTGCAAGGGGTTCGCGAATTTTCTGAAAAATATTATGAAACTGCGCATTGGTGCCTTGAAAATAATCTTGCCTTTTGGACTTTCGATTGGGCCGGTCAGGGGCAATCTATGCGCTATCTTAAAAACCCGCAAAAACGCCATAGCCATGGTTTTGATGCGGATATTGAAGACTTACGCTATTTCATCATGGAATATATCAAACATTCAAGTGTTCACCCTGATAAAGGGCGTATCCCCATGGCCATGCTGGCGCATTCAATGGGCGCGAATATTGGTTTACGCTATCTTCAGAAATACCCTGACAGCTTTGAATGTGCGGCATTTACCTCACCAATGATTGGCATAAAAGTGTTTCAATATGTACCACAAAGACTGGCTATTATGGCAACATCTTTATTAAGCGCGTTTATGGGAAAATTCTATGTACCGGGCGGCGCGGATTGGGGGAAACGCCGCGATCATGCGCGCTTGACCCATGACCCGATACGCAAAGACATTCATCAAACATGGTGCGAGGCTGATCCTACTCTTCAATGTGGTGATGTTACTTTTGGATGGCTCAACGCTGCGCAAAAATCATGTATCACATTACAATCCCCCTCTATTCATAATGAAATTTCAAAAGCCTGTTTATTTGGCATACCCGCGCATGAAGACTTAGTTGATAATAAAATCGCAGAAAAAGTGATTGCGGGCATCCATAATGCCAAAATCGTTGATTATCCCAATGCTGCGCATGAAATATTAATGGAAAAAAATATCATAAGAGATGATTTTCTTAAGCATTTCTACACCTTAATAAAAGAAAATATTATCAATAGACCTGAAACCTTGAAACCTTTCTAAGTTAAAGGCATAATGCAATACCTTCATTATAGGAATTTATAAAAATGACAGAATTATCAAGAGAACAGATCAGATTAAGTGACCGCATTTTATCCGCGCTAGAGCTAGCTTTGGAACAAAATGATGTCAAGATTTCAGAAATCCTGACCCGAGCCTTAGAGCAGGCCATGACACGTAATTCAGGTGGTGGTGAATTTGTTGAGCGTCGCGACTATCCGCCGGAAATTGAATCTGCGATGAACAAGCTTTACTCACTCAGAGATGAACAAGGTGCCGTTTAATACGCCATCTATTTGAGGTTTCATAAAAGGGCGCATTTATTTGCGTCTTTTTTATGAGGTGATAAGGGCAATCCATTCATCTTCACTTAAAACCTTAACACCCAATTCTTCGGCTTTTTTAAGCTTTGATCCCGCCTCTTCGCCCGCAATGACCATATCCGTCTTTTTAGATACAGATCCCGAAACTTTCGCTCCCATAGCTTCTGCTCTTGCCTTGGCTTCCGCGCGAGTAAGCTTGAGCAAGCTTCCTGTAAACACCACAATTTTTCCTGCAACTGGAGAATCAGATGCGGTGGGCATAATAAATGGCTCAATCTCTAACGCATCAGACAGCGCGCCTAGAATTTCAAGATTATGTTGCTCATTAAAAAATTCAACAATATCCCGCGCCACAATCGGGCCAATATCTTCGATCGCCAAAATATCGGCAAAGGCCTCGCCTTCACTATCGGCAGCTTTTTGCATGGCATTGGTCAAATTCTGTAAATCCCCATAATTCGCGGCTAAGCGTTTGGCTGTGGCCTCGCCCACCTGACGAATGCCAAGCGCATAGATAAATCGATTAAACGCAATTTTGCGCCTATCATTGATAGCGGCGAATAAATTCTTCTCTGATAAATCACCCCACCCTTCACGCGCGCGAATCGGGGTTAGGGTATTTTTATTCCGCGTCTCTAGGGTAAAAATATCGGCGGGGTTTTTAATTAAGTCATCATCCCAAAATGATTGAATAATTTTATCGCCAAGCCCATCAATATCAAAAGCCAGCCGCGAAACAAAATGTTTCAATCGCTCAACCGCTTGCTTTGGACAGGTCATCCCGCCTGTGCATCGCCGCACTGCTTCGCCCTCTTCCCGCATAGCATGCGCGCCGCATTCGGGGCAATGGGTCAGCGGGGTAAATTCTGTTTCCGTACCTGTACGTTTTTCTGTCAGAACTTGCACGACCTGCGGAATCACATCGCCCGCGCGTTGAATGACCACATAATCACCCACGCGGATGTCTTTACGCGCAATCTCATCTTCATTATGAAGGGTTGCATTGGAAACAACCACCCCGCCCACCGTAATCGGTTCAAGCCTTGCCACAGGGGTAAGCGCGCCTGTGCGCCCAACCTGAATATCAATGGCATTGATGCGTGTTACCGCTTGCTCGGCCGGAAATTTATGCGCCGTCGCCCAACGCGGAGAGCGGGAAATAAAGCCCAAACGCGCCTGCCAATCAAGGCGATTAACCTTATAAACAATACCATCAATCTCATAATCAAGATCGGGGCGTGCCTGTGATAGCAATTGAAAATTCTGCATAATCTGGTCAAGGGTGGAGCAAACAGAAAAAGAGGTTTCAGGGATATTCCATGCCGATAACTGATCCCTGATGCCTTGCTGCGTTGTTGCGATTGGCGCACCGATCTCACCAAGGGCATAACCGAAAAAGCCAAGATCACGCCCCGCCGTAATTTTCGAATCAAGCTGCCTCACGCTCCCCGCCGCGGCATTACGGGGATTAGCAAAAACCTTTTTCCCACCTTCTTCTTGGCGTTGATTAAGCGCATTAAAGGCGGCGCGGCTCATATAAATCTCACCACGCACCTCTAACAAATCCGGTGCATCATCGGGCAATTCTTGTGGAATACATGCAATTGTTCGGATATTAGCGGTAATATCTTCGCCCTCTGCGCCATCACCGCGCGTTGCCGCCTGCACCAGCTTTCGGTTTTCATAGCGTAGAGAACAGGACAGCCCATCAATTTTAGGCTCTGCAACCAATTCAATTTCTTCATCATCACCAAGATTGAGGAATCGGCGAATTTTATCCAAAAACCCAATCACATCCTCTTCATTGAAAACATTGGATAAGGATAGCATTGGAACAGCATGTTTAATCTTGGCAAAACCCTTTGACGGTGATGATCCTATGGTTTGGGTGGGGCTTTGATCATCAATAAGCGTGGGATGCTTGGCCTCTATCGCCTCAAGCTCTTGACGTAATTTATCATATTGCGCGTCATTTATAATGGGGTCATCATCATTATAATATGCCGCATCCGCCTTTCGAATTTTGGCAGATAGCGCCTTATGCCTTGCCCTTGCATCTTCCATATCCAGATCAAACAAGCTCACGCCACGGCTCCCAATAATTTATCAGCGGCGGCGCGCGCTTCGGGGGTGATATTTGCCCCTGCCAACATCCTCGCAATTTCCTCGCAACGCTCGGCGCGGGTGGAAAGCGGGCGAATATCCGTGGTCACATTTTCCTCTCCGCTTTTGCATACAATCCAGTGGTGATCGGCGCGCGCGGCCACTTGCGGCGCATGCGTAACCACTAAAACCTGTTTTGATTCCGCAAGGCGTGAGAGCCTCTCCCCCACTGCGTCGGCAGTTGCACCGCCAATACCCGCATCAACCTCATCAAAGATAAAGCTATGCGTACTGCCTGCTTGCGCGATAATCACTTTCAGGGCAAGCATAAAGCGTGACATTTCACCGCCTGAGGCAATTTTGTGAATCGGGCCGGGTTCACTGCCCGGATTGGTGGAGACAAGGAAGCGCACACGATCCATCCCATGCACGCCCCATTCAACCTCGTCAAGGGGCTTCACATCGGTAATAAAGCGCGCCTTTTCAAGCTTAAGCGGCGCAAGCTCCTCCTGAACTAAGCCATTCAGCGCCGCGCCAACCTTAATGCGTATCTGGCGTATCTTTTGCGCGGCGGTGATATAGTCATTGCGCGCCTGCGTACAGATTTTCTTTTGCTTGGTCAATTCCTCATCTGCATTTTCAATGCGGGATAGATTATGCGCCAATTGGTCGCGCATATCGGGCAGATCATCCACAGCGCATTTATGCTTTCGCGCCTGCATCCGCAGGGCATAAAGACGATCATCTATGTCTTCTAAATTCTGGTCATCTTCTGATATATCATTTGATAATTTTTGGATCACACTTGCCGCTTCTGCAATTTCGGCAGAGGCACGCGATAAGGCATCCAACGCCGCATTTATGTCCTGCCCCGCCATATCAGAGATTTTATCAAGCTCTCCCCATGCCTGTTGTACAGGATCAAAATCCCCACTCAGCGCGGCATTAGCGGAATTAAGACCACCCAAAACGCTTTCTTTATGCTTTAAACGCTCTCGCAATTCAGAAAGCTCTTGCTCTTCCCCCTTTTGCGGGGCAAGCGTTTCAAGATCATCCAAAGACAGACGCAAATATTCTTCTTCTATATGAGAACGCTCTGACATTTTGCGCAAATCATCAAGCTCATGCTCTGCCTCTTTCCATGCGTGCCACTCCTGCAAGAGGGCATCATCCGCAATCCCCGCATAAAGATCGAGCATCGCGCGATGCGTGGCAGGGTTAAGTAGCCCTTGTGTTTCAAACTGCCCATGAATTTCAACCAAGGCATCCCCCACATCTTTGAGCAAGGCAATGCTAACGGGTTGATCATTGATAAAGGCGCGGCTTTTTCCCGATGCATGCACCACGCGGCGGAGCAATAAGACATCATCGTCATAGGAAATATCAAAATCATCAAGAATTTTGATGACCTCATGATTATCATGGATTTGAAAACTGGCCGTGACACTGGCTTTTTCTGCGCCTTTGCGCACCAATCCGCTTTCGGCGCGCACGCCCAAGGCCAAACCGAGGGAATCAAGCAAGACAGATTTTCCTGCCCCCGTTTCCCCCGTCAGAACACATAAACCGGATTTGAAATCGATAACCAGATGTTCAATTAAAACAACATTTTGTATATTCAAACATATGAGCATACACGCCCTCAATCATAACTCTAATCCGGTTTAAGCAGGGAATCCATTGTGCGTTCGATAATACCACGATCGTCAATAATTTGCTGTCGTTGTGAATCATCAAGTAAAGCGTAGCTCCGCTCATACCATGTGCTGCCCGGATAGTTATGCCCTAAAACGGCAGCAACCTGCATCGCTTCACTTTTCAGGCCAAGCGTCATATAGGCCTCAACCAAACGGTGAAGCGCTTCTGCAACATGGCTTGTGGTTTGGAAATTGATTACAACACTGCGAAATCTGTTAATCGCCGCATTCACATGCCCACGATTAAGATAATAACGCCCGATTTCCATTTCTTTGCCCGCAAGGTGATCAAGCGTCAAATCACGTTTAAGTATCGCATCGCGGCTATACTCGCTTTCAGGGAAACGATTAATAAGGGTATTAAGGGCGCGCACCGCCTCCATTGTCATTTCCTGATCGCGTCTCACATCGGATATTTGCTCATAAAAACACATGGCTTTCAGGTAATGCGCATAATCCACATCTGCCGCGCCCGGGTGCAATTCGATATAACGATCCAAAGAGATGATTGCCTCTTCATAGCGTTGATCAAGATAGGATGCATAGGCCGCCATAAGCTGCGCACGCGTTGAGAGATCGGAATAAGGATGCTGGCGCTCTACTTCTTCGAAATATTTTGTGGCCTCAATATAGCGTTCATCATCCATTGCAGTGCTGGCGCGTTCATAAAGCGATTCTACGGTTGATGCCTCTACGACATCATCTTTTTTCTTTCCGCTACCGGAACAGGCAGTCAAGGCAAAAACAAGTAACGCAGGTAAAAGGACTTTGTACAAAGACATAAAATTGCTCCGATTCTCTTAAGTGATATATATAGTGATAAACGGAACGCGCGCAGAAAGAAAGGGGCTTATCCCCTTTCATAACACATTCATCTGGAAAATTTTAAATCACCGCGCAATGGCGCAATAACTTAGGCGAAGACGAGCTCATCCGCTGTAGATTTATGCGCTTTATTTTCAATAATCGCGCCATCATCATAGCACCAATTAGAATCATCGGAGAAAAGCTCATGCAAAATTGCGTTATTAATCGCATGCCCTGCTTTAACGCCGTCATAAAGACCAAGGATCGGCGCACCCGCCAAATATAGATCACCAATCGCATCAAGCAATTTGTGACGGATAAATTCATTGGTAAAGCGCAAACCTTTGGGGTTTAAGATACCATCATCATCCAAAACAACAGCATTATCCAATGATGCGCCAAGGCCAAGGCCGCGCGCACGAAGCCATTCAGCCTCTTTCATAAAGCCGAATGTTCTGGCCTGTGCTATATCATGTTTGAAATTACCGTTAACAAGTTGGGTTTCAAAACGTTGATACCCAATATCGACATGATCAAATTCAATTTCGCCCGCAAAGACGCAAGCCTCATCAGGTTTAAGCGTTACGCGCTTACCATTATCCTCAACGGAAACTTCTTTCAAAACACGTACCATACGTTTGGGCGCGTTTTGAGTTTTGATGCCAATTTCCTCGATTGCCTCAACAAATGGCATTGCGCTTCCATCCATTGCCGGCACTTCTGCGCCGTTAATTTCGATCAGCAAATTATCAATGCCGCAGCCACGAAGCGCAGACATTAAATGTTCAATCGTACCCACGCTTGCGCCATGTTCATTACCGATAACAGTGCAAAGTTGCGTATCTACAACCTTATTCCACAACGCAGGAATAATATTTTTCCCTGCATCCATATCACTGCGCATAAAAACAATCCCGTGGTTTTCCACCGCAGGGTTAAGCGTCATGGTAATATCTCGCCCAGAGTGCAAACCAATTCCAATAATAGTTGTAGGAGTGTTAAGCGTGGTTTGGAAATTTTTCATAAGAGCATCATCTTTATCTTTGTGATAATCAGAAAGACGGATATCCCCTCTCTCATGTTAAAGAATATACAAAATATCATGCGCAGCAGCAAATCACGCTTTGTTGCGCTTTGTTACAACCCCAAAATAAAAAGCCCCCATGACAGGAGCTTTTTACGATTGCAGTAAGTAAAGGAGAAATCAGTATTAATTCGCCTGACGACGCAAGAATGCAGGAATATCTAACTCATCATCAATTTTCACCGCAGGCTTTCCCGCCGGAACGCTGATATTTAATCGACCTTGTGATGGTGTTTCGCCAACCGCACGCTTCATACCCTCATCAGGTGTTGGGTGTGAAGGACGTAACATATCATTATCATCGCGCATATTATCAATATGGCTTTGCACAGATCCTGTAATACGCTCAAACAATGATGGTGCGCGTGATGGTTTAGCCGGTGAGGATGCCGGTGCGGCCATTCTTGGTGGATTTAATGTTAAGTTTGGCGATGCGGCCTCTTCTGTAACATGTTCTGCTCTAAAGCTTGAGATATGACCACCAATTCCATTTTCAGGAATAGCCATATCAGGCTCCATCGGACGCGGGGGAATGAATGAATCATTATACATCGTGCCGCGTGGCATAACATTTACAGTTTCTTGCTCTGACACAAACTCTGCTTGATCAAACATGTCAAGCGAAGAAGGCGCTTCAGCGATTTTTTCAGCTTTTTGCTCTACAGGTACAGTAGGCGCTGGCACAAAAGAAGCAGGAGCCGGAGCCGTTAACCCACGAATCATATCACGTCCGGTCAAGGGAACTCGTGATGTAGCCTGACCACCATCCGTCATAGATGCCGCAGCGGTATCTTTTGCAGATTTAAAGATTGGGTTTGATATAAAGCTACTTGTACGAGAGACAGCCTCAGTTGAGGTTTGTGTATTATTACCGGTTAACGGCAAAGGTGTTCCCCCGCCGATAGTACCACCGCCAGATGCAGGCTTCTCTTCTACACTAACCTCTTTATCGATGCCTGTTGCCACGATTGAAACACGCATATAACCATCCATCGAATCATCAAAAGTTGCGCCAAAGATGATATTCGCATTTGGATCAACTTCATCACGAATGCGGTTACATGCCTCATCAGCTTCGAATAATGTCATGTCATAGCCGCCTGTGACGTTAATAATAACGCCGCGCGCACCTTTCATAGACACATCATCAAGCAATGGATTATTGATCGCAGCTTCGGCGGCTTCCACGGCGCGTTTATCGCCTGTAGCCTCACCCGTCCCCATCATAGCTTTACCCATTTGCAACATCGCGGTACGAATATCTGCAAAATCAAGGTTAACAAGACCAGGGCGAACCATCAAATCAGTTACGCCGCGCACACCTGATTGCAATACAGTATCGGCCATTTTAAAAGCTTCGGCGAATGTTGTTTTTTCATTTGCGATGCGGAATAGATTTTGATTCGGGATAACGATAAGCGTATCAACATATTGTTGCATCTCGGCAATGCCTTTTTCGGCTTGCTGCATGCGGTGAACACCCTCGAAATGAAATGGTTTAGTAACAACACCAACAGTCAATATTCCCTGCGCGCGACATGCCTTTGCGATAACCGGCGCTGCGCCGGTTCCAGTACCGCCGCCCATTCCGGCCGTAACAAATGCCATATTTGCACCATCAAGATAGCGAAGAACCTCTTCAAGGCTTTCCTCTGCCGCGGCTTGACCAACCTCAGGCTTTGATCCTGCGCCAAGGCCACCGGTTACACTGGAACCCAACTGAACTTTGCTTTCACACAAAGAATTGCCAAGCGCCTGCGAATCAGTATTACAGACAAGGAACTCACATCCATCAAGATTAGATGCGATCATATTATTCACGGCATTACCGCCCGCACCGCCAACGCCGATCACGGCAATTTTAGGCGCAAGATGTTGAACGTCAGTTGGATGCATTTTTACATTTATCATGATTTAGGGAACCCTCAGGAATTGGATACTCGTGGTAACATACAAAACAGAGTCTAAATAAATTTCTTAGAAAATAAAAGGATTACAAATAATCTATCCACTGTTTTCCCCACCGTTTTTACTCTTTTGCGGCGCACAGCAATAAAAATCACCAATTTTCCTTAATCCAAAGCTTGGCACGTTCAATCATTGAATCAGGGCGTGCGCGTGCCATGATTTCGGCCGGCATTTCATCCACATGCTCTGCGGCATAAGTAAGCAACCCACTCACCGTTGCAAAAGCGGGCCCGCTCACGGCATCAGGAAGTCCGGTAAGGCGAATAGGCCGCCCTATCCTAACCTGCTTATCCAAAACATGACCGGCAAGATCTTTAATACCGGCAATTTGGCTCGTCCCGCCTGTTAAAACAACGCGGCGACCAATAACACCATCAAGGCCGCAATCCGTTAATTTTGCACGCACCATTTCAAAGATTTCCTCTAAACGTGGTTGCATAATACCAACAAGGTAGGAGCGAGGAATATGATTCGGCGTACTGCGCTCATCCTCACCCAATGCGGGGACATCAATCAAATCAGAAACATCGGTTTGCGCGGCGATGGCGCTGCCGTATAAAATCTTAATACGCTCGGCATATTCTACGGATGTGGTTAAGCCCTTCGCAATGTCATTGGTAATGTTACGCCCACCAAGTGGAATAGCATCGCAGTAAATCATATAACCGCTATGGAATACGGCGATAGAGGTCACGCCACCACCAATATCAATAACGGTACATCCCAAATCGACTTCATCATCGACCAAAGACGACAGGCCTGAGGCATACGCACCGACACAAAGAGAAGAAATATCCAGATGACTACGTTCAATACAGCTTGCCATATTCCGCAAGGATACCGCGTCGCCCGTGACCAGATTAATATCCACTTGCAAATCATCGGCGTACATACCGCGCGGGTCACGAATTCCATCCTGCCCATCAATACGGTAGAAGGTTGGAATGGTGTGGATCAACTCAAGGCTTTCCTTTTCTTCGCGCTCCTGCGCCTTTGCCAAAGCGAGCCTGACATCATTATCGGTCACATCATGCCCACCAATATCAACCTGCACGCTATGCCCGAAAGAGCGCACATGCATCCCCGATACATTGGCGACAACCTCACGCAAGGGATAACCCTTCATGACCTCGGCTGCCATATTTTCTGCGGCATGAACGGTTTGACGTATTACCGCTTCGGCCGCATCAAGATCGATAATAGTGCCATTCTTCACCCCTTGCGAAGGACGATGCCCGACACCGACGATTTCAAACGTCCCTTTATCATCGACAATACGACCGATAAAGCACGCTGTTTTACTGCTGCCTATATCCAGCGCAGCAAGTAAAGATCCCTTTGGTCTGATTGTCTTATGACTCATCTTTATAACGCCGTCCCCACGGCACTTGTCGCCGCTCTATAATCTTGAACTTTACCTAATTTTGTACGAACAATTAAGCGCCCCTGATACCGCGCGTCAATATCGGCAATAGCATCTTCCCCCAGAATATTATCCTGTTGATGCTTTATCACGATATTGCGCATTGCCAATGCTGTATTTTCCTCTGGTAACTTTATTATCTTACCGTCCTTTAAATGCAAATCCCAACGCCGTGAATCAATTAAACTAGCATGGTCGACGCGTGATAACAGCTCATCCTCTGCATTTAACATCATCAAAAATGCACCGGCATATTGCGGGGCATCATCACCATTCACCATCACCAAATCTTTAAACGCAGCCAAATCCTGTTGCGTGAGCAAAGAACCTGCCTCATCCACAACAGATAATGCCCCGTCATTTTGCCACAGAGCAATCGGTTTGCGCTCGACAAGATGCACGTAAATGCTATCAGGCAATCGACGTTCAACGCGGGCGGATTTCACCCATGTGATCTTCTCAATTTGCTCTTTGGCCTCTTTGGGTTTCAACGCGAATAAAGGGTCACCTTCGCGGACATTGATAATGCCAAGCAAGACATCAGCATCGCTGTGAACACGTCCTTCTACCAAAATCTCTTTAACGCGAAATCCTGCATCCGCGGTGACGGAAAGGGTCTTACTTCGTACCCAATGCGCGATCGATGTATCCGCATCACTAGCCACAAACCACACCGCGCACCATCCGATAACAGCAAAGAAGAACGCAACAACCAAACCACGCCGCGCCCACAATAATATCAAGGACAGACGCGCACTTTTTTGACGCTTACGCACCATGGTTGATTTGCGCGTTCCTTTTTTTGTGGCTTTTGCTTTTGTCGGTTTTGTCTTGGCTGCCATCAATTCTATGACCTCCGCTTTAATAAGCGCGCATCAGCAGGCACAGGGTCACGCGGCAAAATGCGTCCCATATTTTCCGTCCACGCCTCACCAATCAACATAGATAGAAAATCGGTAAAGAGCACAGGATCCTTCGCGGCCTCCCAAAGGAAATAACCGAAGGAACCCGGGCAAGGATTGACCTCATTCATCCAAATCTCACCCGTTTTTTTATTTCCGATAAAATCAATACGCGGCGCGCCTGTTCCGTCTAAACAGGTAAACATCTTAACGGCCAATGCACGAATTTGAGTATCAAGCGCCACAGGAATATCGGGATTAATATCCCGAGTTAAAGAAAGCATCCCTTCACTTACACGCGGCGAATCTTTTGCACCGCCCAGTTTTGCACCCGTTTTATTATCACCGCCAGACATATATTTTTTCTTGAAATCCAACAACTCATCACTGTTTTTCGGGCATTCAATCGCAGAGGTAATAACCTCGCCGCCGCCGCGCATCACCGAAACATTATATTCCACCAAATGCTCAACAAAGGGTTCAACAATCGCCGCATCATCATATTCAAAAATGGCAGGCAAGCAGGCCTTAACCTCTGCCGTATCATTCACTTTGGCAACACCAATAGAACTTCCCAAATGCGATGGTTTTAAAATGCATGGATATTTCAGATGCTCCAGCGCCGCGTCAATTTCGGTTTCAGGAATCAAATACCCTTGCGCAGGACGCTTTAATACGGCAAAGGGCAGAACAGGAATACCTAAAGATTGTAATATATATTTACTGGCGACCTTATCCATCAAAACGGACGATCCCTTGGTGCGCATCCCTGTATAAGGAACATTGGCAAGTTCAAACAAGCCCTGAATATTGCCGTCTTCGCCATATAACCCATGAAAGGCAGGAATAGCGACATCAAAAAGAACAGGTTTCGCCGCGCCCAAAAAAGGTGTTTTCTTCGGCAATAATACACCGCCAGACTTTGAGGCACTCACATCAAGGCTTACCTCGACCAAT
>CAXBFT010000025.1:0-15074 GCA_963974945.1 uncultured Alphaproteobacteria bacterium | reverse complement strand
ATATACATAGGCATGAATAAGCGCAGTTTATGTGCCCTATATATCAAACTTTTCGGTTTTGTTATCAATGTCCGTACCAGATGTTTTAGTTTCAGCGCTTGGATTTTCGGTTTGCGGTTTTACGAAGCTATCTTTAAAGGCCGGCAGGCTATCAAAGTCTATAAATGGAATATTGACAGTTTTAAGTTCTGTTAGGCGCTCAGCTTCTAGTGTGGGGTCTAGTTTTGCATTTAGTCCTGCCTTGATCGCCGCTTCATTATGTTTGGATAAACAAAACATGCGTAAGAACTTATATTCATCCTCTTCTTCTGCACTCATCAGGCGATTTTCAGATATAGCCTTTTTTTCAATTTTATTTGCCCGTTCACGAAACGGATGAGTTGTATTACGGACATCTTCTATTTCTTGTACAAGACCCTGTATCTCGCATATATGCCCATTACTGCTGAGGGCTGCATTGACTTTGCGGTCGCGATACCCAAATTCATTGGGGCGTGCGATCCGATCTTTCATTGCAACAATTTTCATGCTTTTATCAAGGGCTTCAAAAAACTCATCAAAGGTTTCCGCTTTACCAACATAGGTGGCACGAAGTATATCGCAAGAACGACTGACATCACCGCTGAATTTCTCTGATACGTTGTCTCGTGCCTTTTGGGGATGTTTAATACCACCAAGTTTAATATAAGATTCTTCAAATTTTTTAGGGTCTTTTTCTTTTAATGTATTTAATACATTTGATAAATTGCTGACGAATTCATCATTAGAATCACGCGCCTGAACATATAAATCATCCAGTGAATTTGTACTTTGTCTGGCGATTTCCGGTAATTTATCCATTTTTTACACCCTATATTATATCGCAATTTTTTAGTTTTTGCGTTTATGTCGTTTCAAAATATTCAAGACAGACTTTATCGAAATGCTCCATATCGACTTCGTTGGCATCGTCGCCATCCATAACATCCCTAAAGTATTTCATCTCAACTTGAAATGTACCACTTTTTATATCAGGGCCAAGCGTTCCCATTACGCCGCCCTTTTCACTAAGCGCTAGTTTTACCGGCACATTACCGACAATAAAATATCTAAAGTTATGGATCTGGTTAGACATGCATATTTCCCCATTTTTATAAGGAATAGGATATAGGACGACTATTTAAAATACAAGAAAACGAATGATTTTGAATAATTGTACAAAAAAGGGGACAATGACTGCCCCCTTTCGAAACCTATCGATGCTTCTTTTAAAATTTATTTTTTCAAAAGATCACGAATTTCTGTAAGCAAGGCAATATCAGCAGGGGTTGCAATTGGCGCCGCAGCTTCTTTTTCTTCTTGCTCTTTTTCTGCGGCTTCTTTGATTTTATTGACACCTTTTACAAGGAAGAAAACAACAAAAGCAACAATCAAAAAGTTAATTACGGCATTGATAAACACGCCGTATGTAATCAAAGGGGCACTTGCTTCTTGTGCTGCTGCTAAGGTTGCATAAGCATTGCCATCAAGGGCAACAAATTTATCTGTGAAGTCCACGCCGCTTGTTATAACGCCAATAACGGGCATAATTAAATCACCAACCATGGACTTTACGATGGCCGTAAAAGCCGCCCCCATAATGATACCAACGGCCATATCCATAACATTTCCACGCGCAATAAAGTTCTGAAATTCTTTAAGCATTGATATGCCCTTTCATAATAATATTTTTTATAATGGCGCAGAATTTAGCTTAAAAACACCATTTGTCAAATGAAAACCCCCTCGATATTTCGATATAGCTTGATTATTATCTCTAAATTTTTAAGAAAATATATATTGAATACTCCTCTTATTTACTTGAAAAACAACGAAAATGTTTAAAAAAATCGAAACGAAAAGATTTGTCATAAACATGAATCTGTGTTGTGATGTAATGGTGATATGGAAAATTGTATCGGGTCAAAAATAAAGCGGTAATAAAAAAACCGCATTAAATTTAGGTTAGGTGGGAAATGGTTTCTCGAATTTATAATAATAGCGATCTGGCGCATGTATTGGCTTCTACAATGCATATCAAAAAAGGCATTCTGCCTGCGCTCGCTCTTACGTTTTCCCTTACCTTGGGTGCGACAGCTTGGTCATATGAACAATCGGTACGCCCTGCACCTGTTTCTAGTTCCCCCTCTGCCGCGGTAGATGTGTGCCAATCCCTGCTCAACACCCCCCTGCACACCCCCTCTGCATTTGCTTCGGTAGAAAACCAGCGCACAGCTGGAAAGATAGCTGCATTTGGAATGCTACTCGGGGCTCGTTTCGCTCAAGAGCCTGATAGTATCGAGAAGTCATATGTCATACATGCGCAAATTGATGAACAGCCGCGAACTACTGCACATAAAAATAATCGCTCCGCTCAAGCGATTGCAGCTTATCGTCAATGTCATAAAGCGCAGGTATTAAATCATCTGGCTTCTGTTGATTAACTAAGTGTAGGAAAGCTTTGAAATAGGCTTTCACGTTAAAAAAGTGTCCCTAGCACGCTGGTCGTTCTGTTGCTTTTTAAGTACAGGACGACCATTTTTTAATGCCGAAGCATGAAATACCAATGCGGAGCGTTCATCGTAACAGAATTTGAAAGCTCAAGAGCCATTATAAAAATAATGAACGCGGTTCCGGCATTCCAATATCTTGTTTTTCCTAATTTTGGCGGCGCGGCCTTTGTAATTTTCCCTGATGTGATTTCATTCAAGGCCTTATAAAGCGCATTTTGTGAGAGGCTTTGAATTATAAGTACACCGATATAAAGCGTTAAAAACAGCATTCCTATATCTATACCCATCTCAATTTGTGCGTTTGGTAAACGCGATGCAATAATGGCGCGAAGGGGTGTCAGGAAAAACCCGCCTAATAATGCGACATGAATAAACGCGGCAATAATTGTGGCAATAAGGCGTGGCTTTTTTGTAATATTTTTAAGCGCCCTGTCAGAATACAATATAATGTCTTTGATTGCTTGATCCGATAATCCCATTGGAGTTGATTGTTTCAATGCCTTTTGTGCCTTTGAGATGCTATAGCGCGCCGCATAAAACACGCCCTGCTTTACAGTTTTATACTCTACTGCTTGTCTAAGATTCTCAATCACATTGCCACGATTTTCTACGGCATCTTGTAGTTTACGTATGCCATTTTTCAGTAAATCATCTAAAAACGGAGAGACATGACTGAGCTGTTTTTGTGTACCGAATAAGAATGTGTAATAGCTTTTACCGCTAATATCGTATTCGATATGGGCATAGGGGATGCTGACATCATAGATGATCGGAATGCGTAGATCTTTTCTTTGATCGGAAACGGCAAGGCTTTTTGCTTTTTCATCATCATCTGCATTGACGATGCTAACGTCCATATCATCAATAATAATTTTTGCATGTTCTTTTATTTTTGCGCCGTATTTTTCAATCATTAATACAATTTTATCGGGCAGGCGTTTGCGGGGATAATCAAACGCAGTGCGAACTTCGATTTCCATGATATGGATTTCACTAACCCATGCATTGCCATTACAATTCGGGCAGATTGTTATGCCTTTGCCGCGGCATATTTTACATTGTATTTTTCCAGTTTGGTTGCATCCGGTGCAGGATGTTCGGCCCTGGCCATTACAAACCGGGCATTGAATTTTCTGTCCGTTCTGCGCCTGTACCATTTGCGCCCCGCGGCAATGGTTACACGCGCCCATACCCGACCCATTACATCTTGTACAAAGTTCTGTTCCCTTACCTGAGCAGGGAATACATTTTGTTGAGCCTTGGGTGTGGCAGGTAAGGCATGGCTCATAAATCACATATTCTTTTTTCCAAAAGGGCAAAGGGATGATGAGCTTATCAACGCCAAACCCATTATCATTGCGTTTTAGAACAATATCACGGATGCGTCGTTCTAAGTCTCTATCAGCATGCAGGGCAAGATAAGCCTTTGTCATGGCTTCTTTTAGGGCAATTTCATTATCAACAACGATGGGGCCTTCTACGCGCCCACTGATCTTTTTATGCAAATCTTTGCGTAAAACCGTGAGCATGTTTTCTGCTTTAAATTGCAGAACTTCACCTTCAAATTTTTCTAATTTAACATGATCGGGATTGTATTTATTTCCTCGCACCAGATTGCGAACCGTTTCCAATGCCTCGTCCTTATAGGCAGGGTCAATGCTCAGGCTATGGATCTTTGTATCTTCCGGCATGTGCGTGTCGTTGGTGTCTGGCATATTTATTCAAAAATCTGTATAAAGAAACGTAAGATACAACAATACGTAATTTAAGGATAAGAGACAATGAAATTCAATTTTGACATAGAATGTACACCGCAAGAAGCGCGTAGCTTTATTGGCTTACCTGATGTTGCCTCTATGCAAGAGCGTATGATGAAAGATATGGAAAAGCGGATGCAGGATAATTTGAAAAACCTGACACCCGAGGAAATGGTGAAAACATGGATGCCCGCATCTGTGCAAGGCTTTGGCGAAATGCAAAAAATATTTTGGCAGCAGATGGGCATTAAAATGCCACAAGATGCAACGAAGACAGGATCGTCAAAGAAAGATGATTGATACAATTTTTGCGCTTGCCTCTGCGCGTGGTGTTTGTGGTGTGTCCGTTATTCGTGTATCAGGGCCGAAAGCTTTTGACAGTTTACGCGGCTTTACCGCCATAACAGATATTCCCTATAGACAAGCAATTCTGCGGGATATACGCCATAATGTTTCACGTGAAACATTAGATCAGGCGCTGATTATCGCTTTTAACGCTCCTTATAGCTATACGGGTGAGGATGTGGTGGAGTATCATGTTCATGGGG
This sequence comes from uncultured Alphaproteobacteria bacterium, assembly GCA_963974945.1. Lineage (GTDB taxonomy): Bacteria > Pseudomonadota > Alphaproteobacteria > Micavibrionales > Micavibrionaceae > UBA1672. The sequence goes on along the minus strand of CAXBFT010000025.1, from coordinate 10,238 downwards.
GTATGGCTGTGGTAAATGGGGTTCTTGCGGCGCTGGGTGAATGTGATGGACATCGTATGGCCTTGGCTGGTGAATTTACTAAGCGCGGCTTTGAAAATGGTAAAATGGATTTAACCAAGGCTGAGGCGGTCGCAGATTTAATTCACGCAGAGACAGAGCTGCAAAAGGCACAGGCGCTCCATCAAATGGGCGGGGCTTTGGCAAAAATTTATGATGATTGGCGTGATAAGCTTACTAAAATTCTGGCATATGTTGAGGCAGAATTGGAATTTCCTGATGAAGACTTACCCGATGACATGCTTGCGCGTATTCATCCAAAAATAACATCTTTATCTGATGAAATTGCGCTGCACCTGAATGATAACCGCCGCGGTGAAAGATTACGTAATGGTGTTCATGTCGCCATTATCGGCGCGCCCAATGCCGGGAAATCGTCACTGGTGAATGCGTTGACACAGCGTGATATTGCCATCGTTTCGGATATAGCGGGTACAACACGCGATGTGATAGAGGCGCATCTCGATATTGGGGGGTATCCCGTTATTTTATCTGACACAGCAGGATTGCGCCCCGATCAAATTGGCGCAGAAGGACAGGATTTAATTGAATCCGAAGGAATACGCCGCGCCCTTAAAATTGCCGAAAACGCCGATATTCGCGTAATTCTTTACGACGGTACGCAAGAGAATCCCGATCAGCATAGTTTTGCTCTTGAGGATCAAATCAATACTCTGGCGGTGATTAATAAGGCAGATCATGGCGTTGCGCTTAAACACCCCAAAGACCTGCTGCAAATCTCTGTTTCACAGAATAAGGGCATTGATGCATTTATTATTGCGCTTACAAATATGATCGACCAATTGGTTGGACGAAGCGAAGCCCCTGCGATAACACGTCAACGTCATCGTGATGCGTTAAGTGGGTGTTTAAGCTCCTTACAGCGCTGTTTGCTCGCGCCGCTACCGGAATTAACAGCAGAAGATTTACGCCTTGCTATACGTGATCTGGGGCGTATTACAGGGCGCGTTGATGTAGAAGATTTACTTGATGTTGTCTTTCGTGATTTTTGTATTGGGAAATAGAATTATAGCTCAGGCCGATCTAATTGAATAAAGATTGTGCCTGTGCCTTTTGATTGGGATGACGGTACTTTGTAATAAGTGTGGAACACCTCTTTTGCATCATCGATAAGGCCGTTCATTATAGTTTGAATATCCTGTGATACCGGCCTGTTTACTATATCATCTATTGTAGCAGCAGGCGCATCGTTGGCTATACCCAGTGTGCTTTCTAAGATGCTCACCATATTAAAACATTGATGCAGCTTAAAGCTCTTTTGAGAAATTAGGGTTTATTGTCAGGTTAAGAGCAGATAAAGCCAGAATTTTCATAGAATGTTCTATATCATCAAGAGCGGTATTTTGTTCAGTCATACTATATAGAAATTTGGCTTTTCAAGGCACTCGTAACAAATTTTTTCACTGTCAAACTATTTGCCAATAGACTGTACCGCTCCACATCGATTGCAGACTTTTTTCATTGTAGGATATAATTGTATCTATGTTATTCAGGCTCTCCTCCTGCGACGTGCGGCGGTGTATCTTGTTTATTTTCGATGTTGATATTCATATCAATTAAGAATGGCTCAATAACAGATTCAAGGTAGCTGCGTACTGGATAATAAAGCTTTAAATTTCTATCTGCTTCACCATCAACATCTTTACGAAATTCTTTGTCGTTATAATCATCAAGGTCTTGAATAAACGCTTTGTAATTCTTCTCTTTTTTCTCAGGATAAAGAGCAGAGCGTATAAAATACATAGCCGCAGCAGCCGTATAGGGCTGCCCTGCAAAGTACCCTTCATCTTGAACGCCTACCTCAAACTCACCATGCATGAATGGGCTGGAAGTGAATTTTGCCAATGGACTATCTATTGAAGGGTCGCCAAAGCGTTCTACGAATTTATTTTTAAGGGTTTCATCATCTTCAGTCTGAAATAAGCCATTCATTTCATCTAAAAGATTTGAGAATAATGCACGAAGGCCTGTTTTATGTTCTGTAGTCATGGGTACAATCTGTATATTTATGCCATTATATTATATAGTCTTTATACATAATGCCGAAAAAGGTCAAAAGATTTCTGGAATTTTTTATGGAATAGAAGTATAAACACCGCATAAACATTAAGGATATAAGCATTATGAGCTTAGATACTGTAATTAAAGATAAAATGGATTTTGATGTCATTGTTGTCGGTGGCGGCCATGCCGGCTGTGAGGCGGCGGCGGCGGCGGCGCGAACAGGCGCAAAGACCGCACTTTTGACGCATAAGCTGGATACCATTGGTGTGATGTCGTGTAACCCGGCTATTGGTGGTTTGGGCAAGGGGCATTTGGTTCGTGAGATCGATGCTCTTGACGGTATTATGGCGCGTATTATTGATCGTTCCGGTATTCAATTCCGTATGTTGAACGCATCTAAGGGGCCTGCCGTACGTGGGCCGCGCGCTCAGGCAGATCGAAAGCTTTATCGTGAGGCAATGCAGGATGTTTTGGGTAACTATCCCAATCTCTTCCTCGTTCAAGGCGCAGCAGATGATTTGATTTTGGCAGATGATGGCAGTGTTGCCGGTGTACGCAGTTTGGCGGGTGATGAGTATACTTGCCATACAGTCGTATTAACAACAGGGACATTCTTACGTGGCCTTATTCATCGTGGTGAAGAGATTAAGCCGGCGGGCCGCATTGGTGAGGAGCCGACAATTGGATTGGCAGAAACGCTTGAGCGACTGGACTTTCCGCTTGGCCGCCTGAAAACAGGAACGCCTGCTCGTCTTGATGGGCGTACAATCAATTGGGATATTTTGGAAGAACAAGTTGGTGATGCCCGACCCGTTCCTTTTTCATATTTGAATGATGAAATCACTGTGCCGCAAATATCCTGCTATACAACCTATACCAATGAAAAAACACATGCCATTATTCAGGCTAATCTGCAACGCTCACCGATGTATTCGGGACAGATAAAGTCAACAGGGCCGCGCTATTGCCCGTCTATCGAAGATAAGATTAACCGCTTTGCCGATAAATCCCGCCATCAAATTTTCCTTGAGCCGGAAGGTCTTGATGACCATACGGTCTATCCAAATGGAATTTCGACCTCTCTGCCTATTGATGTGCAAGATGCCCTTATCCATTCGATTGAGGGGCTTGAAAATGTGAAGGTTATTGAGTGGGGATACGCGATTGAATATGATTATGTCGACCCAAGAGATTTGAAAAAAACATTAGAATCCAAGCGCTTAGCAGGTTTGTTTCTAGCGGGCCAGATCAATGGGACAACAGGGTATGAGGAGGCCGCGGCGCAAGGTCTTGTGGCTGGTATTAATGCGGCAAAACAAAGCTTGGACCGTAATGTTTCACGTGAAACATCTGAAACCTTGGTCTTGGATCGTGCCGATGCGTATATTGGTGTGATGGTTGATGATTTGACCACGCGCGGCGCGCCAGAGCCTTATCGCATGTTTACTTCACGCGCAGAATACCGTTTACGCCTTCGCGCTGATAACGCAGACCAGCGTTTGACGGATATAGGCATTGCCTTTGGTTGTGTTGGTGAAGAGCGCGCAGGGATCTGGGCAACAAAAAAACAAAAACTGGAAGATGCGCGCCAAATGGTGCATGGGTATTCGGCAACGCCGAACGAACTTGAATCCGCAGGTATTGCCGTTAATAAAGATGGGGTTCGGCGCTCTGCTTCCGCACTTCTATCCTATCCAAATATTACTTGGGCACAGCTAGAAGTGTTGTGGCCTGACCTTTCTACTATTCCATCTGAAATTCGAGAGCAAATTGAGATTGATTCAATGTATGCGGGCTATATGGGTCGACATGATGCGGATATTGAGGCTTATCGCAAGGATGAGAACCTTGTATTACCTAAGGATCTGGACTTCGCGGCAGTCGGCAGCTTATCTAATGAAATTCGTCAAAAGCTAGAGCATGTTAAGCCCATTACTTTGGGAGAGGCGGCACGTATACCAGGTGTAACGCCTGCGGCTGTAATCGCATTATTGCGCTATGTAAAGAAGCCATCTAAAAAAGACGTGGCATAAGAATATGAGCGGGATCTATACAGAGGATGATATTCAGGGCTTGTTTGATGTTTCACGTGAAACATTAGAAAAAATTCGAATTTATCATACGCTTTTACTGAAGTGGAACAAGGCAATCAATTTGGTGTCGCCTAAAACCATCTCTGAAAGTTGGCATCGTCACTTTATCGATAGTGCGCAAGTTTCTCAATTCATCCCAAGTGATATTAGGGTTTATGCTGATTTGGGTTGTGGTGGAGGCTTTCCTGGCCTTGTTATTGCAATGATGCGCCCAGATCTCGATGTCCATTTGGTTGAATCTGATGAGCGCAAAGGGCAATTTATGCGCAGTGTTTCACGTGAAACATCTTTAAACAATGTTACCATTCATACAAAGCGTGTAGAAGCAGTGATTGATGATTTTGCGCCTGATTTCGTCACGGCCCGAGCTTTGGCGAGTTTGGGCGTGCTTTTTGATTATGTTTTCCCTTGGGTGAGCCTGAATCCAACCATACAATTGGGGTTGATGAAGGGTGAGCGCGCGGATGATGAGATTTTAGAGGCGCAAAAACGTTATAGATTTACCATCCGTAAGCATGATAGCATTACAGATCAGGGTGCAAAAATTTTACTGATCGATGGTTTGGCGCTTAAATAAATAGTCAAATAGAGCATGAGGTTATAATGTTTGTGTGTGAAGAAAAATTACTTAATGTTGGAGGCGTAAAAATTGCATATACAGAGTGCGGCCCGCAAGATGGGCGTGTTTTCTTCTGTGTTCATGGGTTGCTTTCTAATGGGCGGGATTATGATTTCTTAGCGCAAGATCTAGCGCAAACTGGTTATCGCGTTATATGCATGGATCTTCCTGGGCGCGGTAAGAGCGATTGGTTTATCGATAAATCGCAGTATCAGCCCCCTTTTTATATCCCATATTGTTTGGCATTAATTTCGGAGGTTACCAAGGGCGCCGGCTTTGACTGGTTTGGCGTATCACTTGGCGGGATGATTGGTCTTGCACTGTCCGTTATGGAGGGCGTGAGATTAGAGCGTCTGATCCTTGTTGATATTGGTGCAGAGGTGCCTGCTGCTGGTTTGGATGCTGTATCAAAACTAGCAAAATTCTCACCCGAATTTAAAACGCAGAATGAGGCCGCGTCTTTTTTAAAAATACGTTGCAGTCAATGGGGGATTACAGAAGATGCCGTGTGGGATCATTTGATTGCGCATAATATTAAGCCTCATGGCGACGGCTATATCATGCATTATGACCCTGCTATTGGTGCTGCCTTGCCTGAAAAGAATGAAACTTTGGCGTTCTGGGATTTGTGGCGCAATGTGAGACAGCCCCTCTTACTTATACGGGGTGAGGAGTCGGTTCTATTACCTCTATCCGTGGCGAATGCAATGCGAGGGTGTTATGGCGGTAAGGTTTTTGACAGTATCACCTTTGCGGGCTGCGGACATGTTCCTAATTTAATGGAAGCTGCGCAGATTAATAAAGTTTTGATGCATATTAACGCACCATCTTTTGTTGCTTGATCTAAATCCGCTGAATGGTTTTCTTATTCAACCGCAATAAAATCATTTGTTATATGATCAAGAGCATAAAGCTGGGCGCTTCCGACATTAAAATATACACCATGAAGAATAAGTGTGTTTTCCTTTATTGCTTTATCAATAAATGGGAAGGCTTTTAGGTTATTAATTGATGCCCTGATCCCTTCCATTTCGACAAGTCGGTGGAATTGATCATTATCAATGTCTTTATTGTTATCTTTAACTTTTTGCGCGCTTTCTTTCAGGAAAGATGTCCATTTTTCAATGAATTCACCGTTTATTGCCTGACCTTGAACAGAGTCACAACATGCCTTTACTCCGCCACAAAGACTATGTCCCATTATAACAATATGATCTACATTTAATCCTGTAACCGCAAATTCTAAGGCCGCGCTTGTGCCGTGATGCGACCCATCATTTTCATATGGAGGAACAAGATTGGCAACATTGCGGACAACAAAAATATCCCCCGGTTTTGTATTAAAAATTAAATCAGGATTAACACGCGAGTCGCTACAGCCTATAACCATGATTTTAGGAGACTGTCCGTTTTCCGCTAAATTTTGGTAGCGTGATTCATGGTTTTTGAATTCTGCGTTTAAAAAGCATTTATATCCACTGACGAGCTTTTCTAAATTTTTCATTTATGCCTCATTTTATCATCGCTAATTATAGTCAGCGGGAATAATAGCATGCAAATTAGAAGATAAAAGCAAAATAAATATAACTTGCATTATGCCATGGAATCTCCGTACGATAACCAATCAAATCATCGATTTTATTCATTTTCTTATTATAAAGAGGTGCCGTATGTGTGCTCTGCAGTTTAAAATTCCGCGTATTATCGCTATATCGAATCAAAAAGGTGGCGTTGGTAAAACAACCACGGCTGTTAATTTGGCAACAGCACTTTGCGCGATCGGACAAAGTGTTTTACTGGTTGATATGGATGCGCAGGGCAATGCGACAACAGGACTGGGTATTGATAAGAAGAAGGTGTCAAAATCTGTTTATGATATTTTAGGCGGCACAGCCAAGCCGTATGAAATAGCAATAGAAACAAAAATTCCGCGTTTATCCATTATCGCGTCTACGGCAGCTTTATCAGGCGCAGAGGTGGAGCTTGCCACAGCAAAAAATAGAGAGGGCCGCATGAAGGCGGCATTGCATGTAAATATGCCGTATGATTACGTGATTATTGATTGCCCACCCTCACTTAATTTTCTGACTTTAAATGCATTGGTCGCGGCGCATGCGATTGTAGTTCCCTTGCAATGTGAATTTTATGCGCTAGAGGGGCTGAGCCAGCTTTCAAATACGATAAAGCTTGTGAAGAAAAAATTTAATCCAACGCTTGAAATGCACGGCATTGTTTTAACTATGTATGATCGACGCAATCGAATTACGCGCCTCGTTGAAAAAGATGTACGGAAATTTTTTGGTGAGAAGGTTTACAAAACTGTAATTCCGCGTAATGTAAGATTATCCGAAGCGCCATCATATGGGCTTCCGGCGTTGGTTTATGATATGAAATGCGTAGGCGCACAGGCATATATTGAATTGGCAAAGGAAGTAATCGGCCGAGAAAAACAAGTGTATAATCAAATGCAAGTTGCTTAGAATTTAGGAAAGTTAAATATGTCAGATAATGAAGAAGAAGGTTTTGGTCTTGGGCGTGGTTTGGGTGCATTATTCGGCGACGATGATGCTTTTGGCGCAGAGGTCGATGCATCGGAAGATCAGGAGAATGATGTTGCCGAAGATGTATCACCGGATAACGAAGAGAAAATGCCTGCGCCAACTGCAGATGAAGATGATTTTGCCATGTCTGATGAGAACAAAGATATTCTGGCAGAGCTTAATGCTTTGGTTAATGCGCATGATGACGAAGATGAGGTTGATGATGCGGTCGTGCCAGCGGATGATTTGGCATCAGAAGAGGTAGCTTTGGATATTTCCATAGCATCGCAGGAGTCGGAGGCTTCTCCAATATCTGCTTTAGAAAGCCGCGTTGTAAGCGCACCTGAAGGAAGTCGCCCACGTTACAGTGTGGCTGTTGAGAAATTATATCCCGGGCGCTATCAACCGCGCCGTATTTTCGCAGAAGAACGCCTAGATGAACTTGCGGATTCATTGCGCCAATATGGGGTGCTACAGCCCCTTCTGGTGCGGCAGGATCCAAGCCGCGAGGGTGAGTTTGAAATTATCGCTGGTGAACGTCGCTGGCGCGCAGCGCAAAAAGCGCAATTGCATGAAATGCCGGTTATTGTACTCGATCTTGACGAGCTTGAAGCCTATAAGATTGCGTTGATTGAGAATTTGCAACGTGAAGACCTTGATCCGATTGATGAGGCCGCAGGGTATCAAAAGCTGTTGGAAGATTTCGGACAAACGCAGGATGAGTTGGCAAAGGCCGTTGGCAAATCCCGCCCCCATATTACAAATATGATCCGTCTTTTGGGCTTACCTGATGCAGTGCAAACGCATTTAAGTGTTGGTGATTTAACCATGGGGCATGCACGTGCCTTGGTGAATGCGCCTGACGCAGAAGGCCTTGCAAAGCAGATTATTTCCAAGGGGTTAAGTGTACGTCAAACAGAAAAACTAGCTGCGAATAAGAAGGGCGTTGAACAAAAATCGCGTCCGCGTGCAGACTCGCCTGCACAAATGAGCAAGGATCCTGATACAATTGCGCTTGAAAACGATATGAGCAATGCTCTTGGCATGCGCGTAAATATTGATAGTCCTGATGGTAAAAGCGGTAAGCTTTCTGTTGAATTCAAGTCATTGGATCAGCTGGATGAGCTATTACACCGCCTCGCTCACTTTCCGGGCGCTCGTTTAAGCGGCTGATGTGCTATGATATATTGGGTTTTTCTTTTAAAATTATTTTTATTATGATAAATACTCTTCGATATATTTAACTATTAGGTGCAAAATGGCATATAATAATTTTCAGCAGGCCAGAAGTAAATTATTGCTCTTGGCGACAGATATTAAAGAGTTAGAGACAAATTCTGTTTCTGGTGGTGTTCGTCTTATGCATGCACAATATCCAGAAAATGATATTGTTGTCACTAAAGATGAAATAGAGCGTAGTTCTGCGCCTTATATTGCCAAAAAATACGATGATATTACCTGCATTATTGTTGATTCAGATTTTTTTCAAAAATGTGAAGATCAGAATATATGGCCGGAGGGGGATGCTTTTGACCCTAAATTTTTTCATGAAATTGTTCGTATGGATGCTGCTGCGGTTAAGGCTGTTGATATTAGCGCAGATGATTTGAATGCGTCTTTATCACAGTTAAAACAGGCGCAAGAAAGATTTGATCCTGTTACAAAGATGCAAGATAGTCAGGGTGATGTAAGGAAAACGATAGAGAATATATTTCAAACACATATCAAGCAATGGGGAACAAAAGACCCGCAAGAAGAGATTAACTTACTTCTTGATTTTGATAACGCAATAAACGGGGAGGTTTTCTTTAAAAAATCCCATTTTGAGATATTAGATCGATATAGAGATGTGATCTCAACATCCCATTTTTCTGAAAACCCGACGGCCTTTTCCGTTCATGACGGGCATAAAAAATATAATTTTTTTAACAGCGCGGCCATTGGTGGTAGCGATAATCTTGAGCTTTTAAATGTGCGCGGTTTTGCTGCTTTGCCGGAAATTGAAAAAGATGCAGGCCATAGACTTAATTTGGGCGTACGTGCGTCGGAGACGGTTGTTAATATTTATGGCGATGTTTGTAACGCATTTCTTCATGTCGGGCAGGATAAGCCCAGAAATACGTTGTATGGACAAGCGCCTGATTACCCATTTGTGGCACAAGATAAAAAAACCTCATTTATCTTTTGGGGGGATCATTCAGCAGCAGGGCAAGCGATGCATACATCACGTGATATGCAGGTGGTTGACATTCATATTGATCCTGTTTTAGCAAAGGGCGCCGCGCTTTATATTACAAAAAAAGATGGTTTACATATTTCTGAGATGACAGATGATGCCACTATTTTGAGAGATGCTGTGTCCAAGGCTCTTGCTAAAGATGACGTCCATTCGGAGCTTTCTTTATAATTTTAATATCGCACTTATTTCGGCTTACGGGCGGCTTTTTCATCGTGACCGGATGTTCCAAAGCGTGCATCAAGAATATCGAAAACATCAGATGGCGGTACGTTGTGATGCGATAACATCACCATTAGATGAAAGAGCAAATCGGCGGCTTCGGCGCGAATATTTTTCTGGAGCGCAGCATCATTTGGGGCTTTATCAAGGGCGAGTGCCTCATCAATAACTTCTTGCGCTTCTTCAAGAATTTTTTCCGCAATCTTAGGCGAACCTTTCTGATAGAGGCTTGCTACATAGGATTCTTCATTATCCGCATTTTTGCGTTGTTGTAGAATGGTATAGAGTTTTTCAAGGATATGATCTGTCATAATGGGCAGGTTATGCGAAAATGCAAAGGGCGCGCAAGGGTTTTTTATAAGCGCACGGGAATATTCGCTGCTTTTATGGCTTGTTTGGCTTCTTCTATTGTGTATTCGCCGAAATGAAAGATAGATGCAGCCAAG
>CAXBFT010000024.1:0-15261 GCA_963974945.1 uncultured Alphaproteobacteria bacterium | reverse complement strand
TATTGCCGTGGCGCAGAGTCAGATGCAGAGCTGATTTTTTTGTAAAATGCCACGCAGAAATGGCTTGTCATCAATTTCTTTATTTAACTATTTATAGCTTCCCATCTTCGTCTTGAATCTTTATGGTTCGCCTTATGATGAAGAGTTTTAGATTGTATTTTCTGGCGGCGACATGCTTCGCTTTAACCTCTTGTGTGGCGGATCGCTTGGCGTTTTGGCGTGATGATGCGTTGCTTAAGCCCTATCAGGTTGAGGGCTTGGAGGATTCTTTGGAAACACAAACATATATTAGCAGCATTATTCAAAGCCGTCAGGGTGATTTGGAAATATCCAAAGATGATGATCCTGCGCAAATGTATTCCTATCATCAGGAAAACTTGCGCCGTGATATTGCAAAAGCAATGCGTGCCAAGGGCTTTTATGATGCGCAGGTCAGTTATGTTGATGCCGATGATCATGGGACATTTATGATTGACGCGGGAAAGCGCAGTGTTCTGTCATCGCTTTCTATCTCTCCTGATAAATATCAAAATTATATGGATGGCTTGGTACTTAAGGCGGGTGATCCTTTGGACGCGGTTAATATTCTGGCCGCGCAGAAAAAGATTTATAATGCGATTGAAAAGGATAGCTGCTCTGCGGGGCTTAAGGTTTCGCATAAGGCGCGTTTAAATACGCAAACACATCAATCTGCCGTTATCTTTATAGTGGAGCAGGGGAAGCCGGCGATCTTTGGTGCGGTGTCATTTGATGGCATGGAACACGTGAAAACCGAGTTCCTACATAAGGTTGTAAAATGGAAAGAGGGCGCATGTTTTAAGCGCAATGAGGTTGATAAGGCAAAGGAGAAGCTTATCGGAACGGGGCTGTTTTCGCGTGTTGATGTGATTTTACCTGAAAACCTCAATCGTGGCGGTAATGTCCCTGTGTCTTTTGTACTGAAGGAACGCGCGGAGCGTACTGTGAAGGCAGGGCTGAGTTACTATACTGATGAAGGTGTGCGCCTGAGCGCAGGGTGGGAGCATCGTAATTTCTTTGGCTCAGGTGAAAAGCTGAACGCTGATCTTGCTTTATCAGTGCAGGAACAATCAATTAAAGGAGCATTGTCCAAACCATATTTTTTACGTGACGATCAATCCCTCAATTTTCGTACTATGCTAGAACGCAAAGACACGGACGCATTCGAAGAATTTGGGTTAAGCACAGGGTTTAATATAAAACGCCAATTTAATAAAAGGCTATCAGCAGGTCTTGGCGCGGATGTTTCATTAACCCGCATCACAGATGAAGGTGAGGAAGCGCAGAATTTTGGTTTACTATCCCCTATTGCAGATATTTTATATGATAGCCGTGATAACACACTTGATCCGCATAAGGGGTGGCTGTTGAGTTCTTCGGTGCAGCCCTTTATGGATATCTTGGGTGAAACATCTCCGTTCTTTAAAACGAAGGCGAGTGCGCAAAGTTATTATGCGTTACATGATGATGTCGTGCTTGCGGGGAGGTTTAAATTTGGCTCTATCTTTGGGACGGATACACAAGACCTGCCGGCGACGGAGCGTTTCTTTGCCGGTGGCGGTGGTTCCGTGCGTGGGTTTGCATATCAAGAGGTAGGGCCGTTTAAAGATGGAGATCCTGAGGGCGGGCGCTCTTTAGCCGAAGGCTCGTTAGAGCTGCGCTATAAATTTACTGATACGCTTGGTATGGTGGCCTTTGTTGATGCAGGGCATGTCGGCGATCAGATTGTGCCGACATTTAGTGATATGGCCGTTGGCGCAGGCTTGGGCGCGCGATACTACACCGATTTCGGGCCGCTGCGCTTTGATGTTGGTGTGCCTGTTTCGGGTGATGAGAATACCGATCAAAAATTTCAGGTTTATATCAGTATCGGGCAGGCATTTTAGGGATGAAAAACGCTTTGCTTAAAATGATGTCTTTTATAAGGGTGCTGGGGAATGTCTCGGCGCGTTTATTTCTTTGGTGCATTGTCGTCATTTTTACGGTTTTGATCCTATCGCAAATTGCATTCTGGTCGGCGCTGACATGGATTGAAACGAAAAGCGGGCAAAACTATATAGAGGCATTGTTAGGCTCAGAGTTAAAGGGCAGTGGCTATCGCGTTGATATTGACGGTCTTTCTTATTTAATGCCAACGCATCTGTATTTGGGGAATATTACAATTTACCAAGGGGATGAGGAATTTGTCTCTATGGATGGGGTGGCCTTAAATATAGGTGTGTTTCCGCTGGAGAATAAAAAGCTGCGCTTATCCTTGAATATGGACGCGCTTACATTATCTCCTGTGACCGCCGCACCGCCTGCAACCGTCACAGAGGCGGGGCAGATTTCGCCTGTGATTGTTGCGCCGATGGTGTTGCCCGATTTATATTTTACATCGATTGATGTCAATGATATTGCAATTAAGAGATTGATCTTAAAAGATAAAACAGGCGGAAACGATGTTATATTATCGCCCACCTTAACCGGGCGCGTAAAATTGATCGGTGCGCGTGTTGATTTTGATCTGTCCTTGATTGATAACATGAACGGCGCACCATCATTTATGCCGCGCGAAATGCGTATTGATGGCAATTACCATACAAGGGATGCTGCGCTTTCATTGAAAATGTTGAAAGTCATAGCCCCTGATTACAGCGTGATTGCCGATGGAGCGGCTATTTTTAAAATCGGCGAGGTCTTTCATTTTAATGTGAAGGCCAATTCATCACTCATTGACGGTTTGTCACCTGTTCAAATGGATTTATCGCTAGAAAATATTGATAGCTTGCCTGCAAATATTTCGTTGAGCGGAGGGTATAAGACCCATAAGATTTCCTTGAAAGCCCGTCTCACTGCGAAGGGTGATGATATAGATTTAAAAGGTTTATCTGTGAACCTGCCCGGCTTTACCGCCTCGGGCGCGGTGTCTTATCAGTTGTCTCATGCCATTGCCCGCGGGCAGGTTAAGGGGCGTTTAGACAGCCTAACGCCTTATCAATCTTTTATCGGTGGCGGGCATAATCTTGCACCTTTGAGTTTCACGCTGGGTCTTGATGGTGGGACGAATGGTCAAGTCGCACGCATCAAGGCGTCTTCTGCCAAATACGAAAACGCGGAAATCGGTTTTTCACTTTTTGATCTGGCTTTGGATGCTGTGCTTACGCCGCAAGAAGTGACATTAAATTCTTTTTCCGCGCATGACCGCACGGGGGGGGATATGAAGTTATCAGGTGTTGTGGGATTAACGGATTCATCCATTGATATGGCCTTAAAGGCCAATAATATTCACGCCCTGAAAGGTGGTATTGCCGATGGTATTTTAGATCTTGATCTATCGGCTAAAGGCACGCCCGAGCAATATGTTGTGCGCGGAAAAATAATGCCGCAGAAAATCGATATTCGTTTGCCGGAACATTTTACCTCTGAAATACCATCACTTGATATTGTGAAATTAGGCGAGGAAAGTAATCTACAAAGTCAGGATTTTGCAAAATCCGTACTGATTGATATTATCCTCGATGCCCCAAGCCAGATTTTTGTGCGTGGGTGGGGGCTTGATGCGGAATTTGGCGGCAAAATTAAGATTAAAGGCGCGCTAGATGATGCGCAATATGATGGGGCGCTGAAAATTATACGGGGTCGTTATAATGATTTTGGTAAGAATTTCAAGCTTCCGCGCGGCAGTTTGATTTTTGATGGGAGTGTCCCGCCTTATCCGCGACTTGATATTTTGGCGCAAACCAAAGCAGGTGACATCACGGCGCAAATTGAAATTACAGGCAATGCGCAAAAGCCAGAATTAGGCTTTTCCTCTAAACCCGCTTTGCCGGAAGACGAGGTTTTATCGCATATCCTGTTTGGTAAAAAAATGGATAATATTTCGGCCTTTCAGGCGGTGAAATTGGCGCAAACTTTGGCGCGTATTTCGGGCAATGGCGGCGGCTCTCTCTCTTCTTTTGATCCTGTTGATACATTACGCAGTGGTGTTGGCCTTGATGATTTGCGTGTGGAAACAGATGAAAGCGGCGGCGCGAGTGTGGGGGCGGGTAAATATCTGTCAGAGAATGTCTATCTTGAATTTGAAGCAGGTTCAGAAGAAGGCAGTGGCGGGGCAACCATCGAAATCGAGATGACCCCGAATATCACCATAGAAAGTGAGATCGGCCAAGACGCACAGGGCGGCGGCGGCGTGTTTTGGAAGTATGATTATTAAAGTCTTGACCCTTTAATTATGATCCAAAATTTTGAAAGAAGTCTTTTTACATCTTCTGTAATTATGTAAAGAGATGGGATGAGGACAAGCGTCAGGAATGTTGCAAATAATATCCCATACCCTAATGAAATAGCCATTGGAACCAAGAATTTTGCTTGGCGTGATGTTTCAAACATCATTGGTGCCAATCCCATAAACGTTGTTAGTGTGGTGAGCATAATGGGACGAAATCTCTGTTTCGCGGCCTCTATGACGGCAATAAATGGTGTGGCATGTTCTTTGCGTTTTTGGTTGGTCATATCAATGAGGATCAGGGAGTCGTTTATCACCACCCCCGAAAGCGCAATAATACCAAACATTGAAACCATGCTCATCGGAAAATCCATAATATAATGCCCGATAATCGCGCCGACAATGCTAAAAGGAATGGCAATCATAATCATCAAAGGTTGGGCGTAGCTGGAAAACAACACGGCTAGAATCGCATACATTACAAAGAGCGCTATAATCATACCAGTTTTAAGGCTTGCCAAACTTTCACGCATGCTGGCTTGTTTACCTTCAAAAGAATAGGTTAGGCCGGAATAGCGTGCCTGTAGTTGCGGTAGTATATCCGTAGTAATGGATGCGATTATACGGTTGGCCTCGGAAGGGGGATTTACATCGGCCTCGACATTTATGACGCGGCGGCCATTTCGGCGATTAATTGTGGTATAGGCGCGTCCTTCCTTCATATTTACAATATCGCTCAACATAACATAGGTACCGTTTGGTGCCTTAATCATCATATTTTTGAAGTGGAAGGTAGAGTTGCGTTCTTCCTCTGGCAACATCACAAGTGTGCGCACCTCATTGCGGCCACGTTGTTGCTTTAGGGCTTCGCTGCCGTAATAGGCGCTGCGCACTTGGCGTCCAACTTCGGATGGGGTTAGGCCAAGCGTATAGCCTAAATCGGTAAGGGTGAAATCAAATTGCCGTTTCCCCTGTGCCGATCCATCGTCAATATCTTGTGTGTTGGGGAAATCAGATAGCGCGCTTGCAAGGGCTAAGGCCGCCTCATCCAATATATCAGTATTGCTATGGCTCAGCTCAACCGTTAAGGCTGCGCCAGATCCCGGACCCCCACGATCAGATTGGAATTTCAGAGTTTCCAGGCCTGCGATTTCGCCAATGGCATTGCGCCATAATTCGGTAAACTCTTTTGTGCTTAAGGTTCGCGTTTCAGGATCAGTCAGAAAGGTGCGGACCTGAATTTTATTTTCATTTACCTCGGCATAAGTTCCGAAAGAAAGCTTATCACCGCCATGCTCAGCTACTAATTTTTGTGCATTATCAATCAGGCGCTTCTCAACCGCTATAATATCTTCTTTGGGCGATCCAATTTTTAGCGTGGCTTCGGCATAGGCGTAGTCTGCTTCAATTTTTGGGAAGAGAACCATGCCAATGCGTCCGCTTGCAACATAGGCGCCAACGCCGATAAGAATAAAAAGGAAAACAGAAAGGGATATGTATCTGAGATATAAAGATTTTATAAGAATAGGCGCATAGATATTATGAACAAAATAATCAAAGCCACGGTTGAATGATTTTTGCGCGGTAATAATCGCCAATAATGGTTTGTTTTTTATTTGCTTGCTTTGCTTAAATCTCAAATGAGCAGGAAGGATAAATAGAGATTCGATCAAAGACAGAGCAAATGTGCTGATAACGACCATGGGGATGATGCTGAAAATTTTACCCATATAACCTGACATATACAGCATTGGCATAAAAGCTATGATATTTGTTAAAACGCTTACGGTTACGGGGATGGCCATTTCACGTGCGCCTTTAACGGAGGCCGCCAGAGGTTTTAGGCCATTTTCACGTTTGTGATAGATGTTTTCACCCACGACAATGGCGTCATCAACAACGATACCAAGCGCAATGATAAAAGCAAACATTGAGATCATATTGATGGAAAAACTCGTCATGGATAGGAAGACAAACGCCCCCATATAAGAGATGGGAATCCCCATGCTGACCCAGAAGGCGAGGCGAATATCTAAGAATAATGCCAGAAATATAACGACAAGAATAAGACCTAAAATGCCGTTTTTAATCAAAAGTTCGGCGCGTTGTTGGAACATGATAGAGCGGTCATTTGTGACCACCATGTGTAAGTCCCCCGGTAATTCTTTATTGAGTTCCTCCATGATTTCGCGTACGGCTGTTGAGACGGAGACTGGAGTTTGATCCGCTGTGCTGCCTATTTGCATTTCTACCGCGGGTTTTCCGTTATAATAGGCATAGATATTTTTATCTTTGAAATCGTCTGTGATGTTGGCAATGTCACCCAGATAAACGGTTGAGCCATTCTCATTTTTTATAATAGGAATGTTTTCAAAATCATTGGCGTAGTTGCGGCGTTCTGCCATGCGGACAAGAATTTCACCTGCAGATGTTTTCAATGATCCACCGCCGACATCAATAGAAACACGGGAAATGATGTTGGATATTTCGGTAATGCTAAGATTATAGCGCCTTAAATTTTCTTGCGAGACTTCGATATGGATCTCGTAATCGCGGACCCCTGAAAATTCAACAAGGGATATATCGGGGTGTTGTTCCAATCGCTCACGCGCAATTTCGGCGCCTGCGCGTAGGATATTATCATTGGTGCTGCCGAAGATGACAAGATCCATTACGCGGTCTTCTCCTTTCGACAGATTTACAGTAAGGTTTTCGGCATCGACAGGGAAAGTTGAGATTTGGTCAACGGCGGTTTTTACGTCTTGCGCAACGCGTAAAGATTCACTTGGGTCATCAATCTCGGCAATGACATGGCCATAGCCCTCATAGGCTGCGGCGGTATATTCCCCTATGCCGTCGACATCTTTGATTGCGTCTTCCATCGCTAAAAGAATGCCTTGCTCAACATCTTCGGGGCTTGCGCCGGGGTATGACATTGTGGCGGTCACGGTATCAAGGGTGAACTCCGGGAAAACCTCTTGCTTGCTTTGGGACAGAATAATAATCCCGCCGGCAATCAATATGATCATCAGCAGATTTGCCGCGACAGGATGCGCCGTCATCCAACGAATGGGGCCTGGTTTTATGGATTCTAGTTCTTCCGGATCAAATGCAGCGCTCATGGTATTTTCTGTTCTTTCTGCTCGGTGTCACTATGAAGCTTGAGTGCAATGCCAGCAATCGGGGTGATAATGTCAGATGTAATCAGGACATCATCAGGGGAAAGCCCGTCTGTGATATAGGCGAATTCACGATCATCATAAGCAATTTCAATTGGGGTAATGTGCAATTTATTATCCTGCACTAACCACGCCGTATTGTTATCGCGCACATAATTAAGGGGCAGACGTATGGCGTTTTCAAGCGTTTTTCCGATGATAGTCACTTTAACGTAATCCCCTAAAACCATGCGGTTCTGCCCTTTCACTTGATGTTTCAGCAGCAAAGGGTCGGGCACGGCGATAATCAATTTTGCCATGCGGCTTTGTTCATTGACTGATCCCGTGGTTTTATAAACGGAACCTTCGCGCATCCCCAGGCCGTCGCCCAGTGTTATAAATGCGTGAGAGCCTTTTTGATCGGATGTTTTAGGAATGTTCAGCCAGTGTAAATCCTGCACGGGGATTTCAACATCAACCCAATACATATCGGTGTTAACCAATGTGGCAAGCGTATCTTGTGTTGAAACGATATTGCCTATATCACTCATGCGCTCTGTCACTATGGCATTAAACGGTGCGATGATTTCTGTACGGTGCAGGTCAAGTTCGGCTTGTTCCAGACTTGCTTTAGCAGAGCTAAGCGTTGCGCGTGCCTGTTCCAATTGCGGTTTACGTAAGGCGAGGTCCGTATTGCCGATTTTTCTGCCAGTGCTTTGCTCAAGGATTCTAAGCTCATCTTTTGCGATGGATTGTTGGCCCTGTTCTAGTTTTAGTGTCGCGCTGGCTTGGTTGACTGCAGCCTGCTTTACTTTTACATTTAAGGCATAGTCTCTTTCATCAATTTTCAGAATCGGGGCATCTTTTTCAAAAAAACCACCCGGTGTGAATTCTGTAGAAGCACTAAGGATTTGCCCTGATATTTGTGTTTTCAATGCGGCGCTATGGGCGGGGGTGATCTGTCCCATAACTTCTATTTTAACCGGATATGATCCATGCACGATCATCTGGGTTTTAACAAGGGTTGCGCCTTGTGCTTGATGTTCTTTCTTTTCTGCGGTTGGTGGGTGTTCTATTAAATACCAAGCCAAAGCGCCTGCACCACCTAAGATGATAAGGACAAGGACAGCGCGAAGGATGAATGTTGCGGCGGGTTTATGCTGCTCGTGATCGTGTGGAGTTTCACTCATGATGCGTCCTCTTTTTCTTCTTCGGCATTTATATCGGTTATTGGTTGTTCTTGTTCTGCCCGGGGGGCTGCTATATCCTGCGCCCAGCTTCGTCCGCCAAGGGCGCGATATAGCCTCACCCGTTCTTTTGCTTGATTGAGCTTGCTGCTCAAGATAGATTGCTCCAAAGCTTGCGTGTTGTTAAGGCTGTTTAGCACGTTGATATATCCACTTTGGCCATTGCTATAGTTTCTTTGTGCCTGTTCCAATGTTTTATGTGATACGTTGAGTTGCGTGTTTAATGCCTCGATTTTCTGATCAGTGTATATATTGCTAACCAGTGTATTTTCTACCTCGTTCACGGCGGTTAGGATGGTCTCACGATAGGCGTGGAATTTTTCATCAGCCAGAGCTTCCTGGCGAAATTGCTCTGCCTTACGTAAACCACCATCAAATATTGGCGCAGTTAGTTCGACGGCCAAATTCACCAACCATGTATTAAAAACCGCATCAATCCCCGTTGCACTGGTTGAATACAGCGCGGTCAGGTTAAATTGAGGCATGCGATTTGCCCATGCGGCTTGAGCGCTCCAATCGGCAGAGAGTAGGCGTAGCCACGCTGCTACAATATCGGGCCGGTTTGCCAGCAGGTTCGATGGCAGACCTGTCTGCGGCAAGGGTAGTGCCCGTGGGAATGGTTTTTTGGTAATGCGCAGGCCCTCTTGAGGCACTTCACCAAGTAAGAGGGCAATATTATTTACGGCCTGTTTTTGGGCAGAGATAATATCAGGCAGCTCACTTTGTGATCTGGCAAGGGTTTCTTCCTGCTGTAGCATATCAAGGGCGCTGGCTGCACCCATTTCAAAGCGTTTTTGTTGGAGGGATAGTACAGTTTTATTGACCTCAATTTGTTTATTGATTAAATTTTCTTGCTCTAATAAAGACAGAATATCCAACCAAGTTTCAACAATAGATGCGCTGAGCGTAATATGTGCGGCCAGTAAATCTTCGCGTGAAGCTTGCTCAATCAGGCTGTCGGCTTTGATTTCTGCGCGGTTTCTATTCCAGACATCAAGTTCGTAAGATGCTGCTGTGCTGATGTTGAAATCTGAGGGTTGTGCATTATTGCCATTTTGTGTTGATCTGTCCGCATTTAGCGTAACCGAAGGCAGGCTGGTGCCTTTGCTTTGTTGCGTCAGTGCGCCTGCCTGATCCAAACGGGCGCGGATCTGCGCCAGTGTAGGGCTGTTTACAAAGGCTTGTTTTATCAGCGTGTTTAATTCATCATCATGATAAAGCGTCCACCAGCCAAGCTTTTCTGATGTGGTATTCCAAAGCGTATCGGTCTCATGTTGATATTCTGCCGTATAACCACCATCAAGCGCCATCTTTGCGCCAATATCACGCAGAGGCATATGCAAGCAGCCTGAGAGGGCAAGAGGGGCTAAGGCCAAAAAAAATATTTTGGGTGGCATGCGGTTTTTTTCCGGTTCAATATCAATTCAGTGTATATACGTTTTAACTTGAAAAACCCTTTGTTGAAATCCCTAAAATATAAAATAATCGTGATGTTCCATAATATTTCTGCGAAAGCTTTGCACAGATATTCTGCTTAAAAATGCAACTGTTTATTGCACTCCTCAACTTCTGCGCTATGGTTAGATTATTCGATTAAAATTAAAGAGAGTTGGGGTTATGCTTTTGCGTTTTGCTATCCTTACTGCGTGCGTGACTGTATTGGCGGGGTGTATGCCTGTATCAGATGTTTTTCCTATATCATCGAGTGATGTGCAGAAAAGCGAATCAGTTCAGTTGCCTGTGACGCGACATGATGTCGGCACTTTAAGATCATGGTGGAGCTTATGGGGTGATGATACGCTTAATCAGCTTGTATCCTCTGCGATGCAATTGAATATGGGGGCATTAAAGAAAGATGATGTTGGTGGCGATCCTAAGGCTGCCCTGGCTGCACAGGTTGCTCAGAATTACATCACATATCGATACGTACAGAATCAAAATAACATGCTGTCTCTTTACATACAGGGGCGCAAGGACATATACGCAGCTTTCAATCAGTATAAAGAAATTGATGATTCCCGTTTGAAATCTATAAAATCAGAGATCGAAGCCTTGGAGGCGCGTAGCCGTGACTTTAATGCGGATGAAAAGAAAATGATTGGTGAGATGACAAAGCTTACGAAGCTGTTGCCTGAATATGTGGAGCAGGTTATGGATGGGGTTCAGCCTTTGGTAGAGGTTGATATTACACCGCTTCTGGCATCTCCCGCCACATTATTGGCCGGAGGCAATGCCCTTATTCCTGCGCGCATAGCGCTTTTGCAAAGTGGCGCGCCCCAATCGATTGTCCTTGAAAGTGAAAAAATGTTTACATCCAAAGTGATAGGGCAGTTTTTTGGTGTGTCGGATGAAGTTTATGCGCGAAGCGATTCGAATTGGATCGTTTCTGTCGGGGCGGGGGTATCTCATCTTGATTACTCTATTTTGGATCAGCCATCCGTTAATATGTACGATGTTGAGAGTTTTAATAATGCGACATCAGAATTTGTGATGGATATAGAGCATAAGCTTGTCATGTTTTCCCATATGCATAAGCAATATTTAGCTTTGAATATGCAAGCGTCAAAATATATTAAAGATTTTGAGGCACTTAATAAGGCTTCGCAGAAAAAGGCAGCCTCTTACCTTATAAAGGTACAAGCGCAGGATGATGCCAACAAGGCAGAGCTCGCCGCGTTAAAAGCTCAATATGAGATGGCACGTATTTTGATTGATCTTTATGCGGCGTTGGATGTGTATTAAATGAAGATGATAACGACATTCCTTGCCCGATTTACGTTGGTTCAAATAAATTATGCCCTTGCGGTTGTGATCGCTGTTCTTGGTGTTGTCGCCCTGATCACGGCCTTATCTTCCTTTTTCTTAAATTCTGCCGATGACCTTCCCGTTGATTCCAACGTCACGATTATCAAAGAGGAGCTATTCGAAAATTGGCGTTATCAATGTAAACTTGATAAAACGTTGCCTATACCGTCTTGCTATTTGGTTCAAGAGGTTGAAAGCGCATTATCAGATGGTGAGACTTTATCGGTTCAAATGCGCATGGTAATGCGCGGGGGGAGCGTGTTGCCGCGTCTGAAAGTCATTGCGCCACTTGGTGTCTTTTTGCCAGCGGGGATCACCGTTGATCTTGCGGTTCAAGATTCATTTACTGTTCCATATCAGTTTTGCACCGATGAAGGGTGCTTCATTAATCTTGACCTTGCACCAGAGGTCGTTGCCGCACTTGCCGGAGAAGATGTTTTGCGCATTTCATATCGCCGTGCGGATCACAGTGAAAAAAGCGTTGCCCTTCCCTTATCGGGTTTGAAAGGTGCATTGGCGCGTCTTTCTGAAACAAAATGACGCAAGACGATTGTGCCGCATTCGCTTATCATACGTTTACATGTTTAAGGAGCGTAGGGTTTAGATTTTATATAGCTCTGGTCTGCGATCACGGAAGAAACCCCATGCGGCGCGATAGGCGGCGAGGGCATCTAAATCAAATTGCTGCACCAATATGCCTTCTTCTTTCTTGCTGAATTCTTGTAATAAATCACCATTTTGTGCAGCAATGAATGAGCAACCATAAAAGGATTGGTCATCGCCATTGGCGTTTTCTGTGCCGATGCGGTTTGCTGCAACCACAGGGATTGCGTTGGATACGGCGTGTCCTTGCATTGCGCGTTGCCATGGTTTGCTGCTGTCTAGCTCTGTATCATAAGGTTCTGATCCGATGGCGGTGGGGTAGAGCAGAATTTCCGCGCCCATAAGTGCCATGCTGCGCGCTGCTTCGGGGAACCATTGATCCCAACAAATGCCAACGCCAATTTGACCAAAGCGTGTGTCCCATACTTTAAACCCTGTATTTCCGGGTTTGAAATAATATTTCTCTTGGTATCCCACCCCATCAGGGATATGGGTCTTGCGATAAACGCCCATAATTTCCCCGCGATCATCAAGCATAACAACAGAATTATAATATTCCGGCCCTGCTTTTTCAAAAATGGATACGGGGATGACCACGCCAAGCTCTTTTGCGATGGGCGCAAGGGCAGTGACGCATGGATGCGTGTCAAAGGGATGCGCATGGGCAAACCATTTTTCATCCTGATGCGTGCAGAAATACAATCCCTGAAATAGCTCAGAAGGGAGGATCACATTCGCGCCTTGCGCCGCGGCATCGCGGATGAAATGAACCGTTTTGTCGATATTTTCGTTTATGTCATGCCCATAGGATGTTTGAATCGCGGCAACGGTTGTGATGCGTGTCATTGGGTTATCCTTTTTGTGGTGGGATGGGTTGCTGCTGCGTGATGCAATGAAATGACCCGCCGCCGGTTAAAACGGCTTTTGCACTCACGCCGAAGACGTTACGGTTTGGGAATAGGTTTTGTAGAATCTTGATGGCCTCATCGGTTGAGCCTGCACCATAGGTCGGCATCACAACGCAATCATTTGTAATGATGAAATTCATATGTGACGCGGGGCAAATCTCGCCATCTTCATCATGGTATAGGCCGGGGGAAGGGATGAGTGTTACCTCCACGCCTTCATTTTTAAGGGCGCGATAGATGTTTTTGAATGTTTGTGTATTCGGGTCATTCGCGCCATAGGGCGATTGGCACACCACATGGTTCGGTGCAACGAATCGCGCGATATTATCAATATGCCCGTCCGTGTGATCATTTAACATGCCATCATCAAGCCAGATAATACGCGATGCACCGAAGGCGCTTTTAAGCTGCGTTTCCGCCGCGTCTTGATCCCATGTCGGGTTGCGGTTGGGATTCAATATGCACTCACGCGTGGTCATTAACAGACCTTGTCCGTCATGCTCTATTGACCCACCTTCAAGCACAAAGTCATGGCGGCGTATGGTGGCATTGGCGCGCGATGCAATCGTGTCACCCACCATATCATCAAATTCATAAATATACTTACCGCCCCAACCATTTGTTTTGAACCGTAAGCCGAGCAGTGAACCATCATTATCATACGCAAAGATTGGCCCCGTATCACGAAACCATAAATCGCCGAATTTCGCGGGGATGATCTCCGCTACGTCACCAATCGCGGCGCGAGCAGAGGTCACAGCTTCTTCACCATAGGCCAGCACATAAACCGTTTGACCTTGTGTCACATAACGCACCATTTGCGCAATTTCGGCGCGGGCGCGATCCATATAGGGCGCAGGCCAGCGATCATCATCACCATGCGAAGGCCACGCCGTCCATAGTGCATCTTGCATCGCCCATTCAGGGGGCAGAGTGATTTTACCTTCATCTGTCATGGCAGGGTTTATAGCAGGAATTTTCAATCTTGCAAAATATGAAATCATGGTGACAAGCCCCTCATTTATTTGCTATTAAGAACCCTTAGTAAAATTTGAAAGGAATAGCTTGATGAACGTATTGATTATCGGCGCTGGCGGCGCAGGAAATGTTGTGGCAAAGAAATGTGCGATGAACGCAGAAATCTTCACAAAAATCCACTTGGCGAGCCGTACCGTTTCGAAATGTGAAGCTATCCAAAAAGATATTAAACAGAATTTCGGCGTTGATATTACCATCTCTGCCCTTGATGCAGATGTGACCGCCGACACTGTTGCGCTTATCAATCAAGTGCAGCCTGACCTTGTGATTAATATGGCCTTGCCGTATCAGGACCTTGTGATCATGGACGCATGTCTTGAGACCAAAACAAATTACATGGATACGGCAAATTATGAGCCCATTGATGTCGCGAAGTTCGAATATCATTGGCAATGGGCGTATCAGGATCGGTTCAAAAAGGCGGGCATCACTGCGATTTTGGGCTGCGGTTTTGATCCGGGGCAGACGAATATCTATTGTGCCTATGCGCAAAAGAATTTGTTCGATGAGATCCATTATGTTGACATCATCGACTGTAATGCAGGCGATCACGGCAAAGCCTTTGCCACCAATTTTAACCCTGAGATTAATTTGCGCGAAGTCACGCAGCGCGGTAAATATTGGGAAAATGGTGAGTGGATCGAAACTGAGCCTTTAGAGTTCCGTAAAATGATCAACTACCCTGAGGTCGGCGAAAAGGCGAGCTATCTTCTCTATCACGAAGAAATGGAATCCTTGGTTGAGAATATTAAGGGGCTGAAACGCATTCGATTCTGGATGACCTTCGGCGATGAATATATCAAACATATGGAAGTGTTGCAAAATGTCGGCATGACCCGCATCGATCCCGTGGTTCATAACGGCGTGGAAATTGTACCGATCCAGTTCCTCAAAACGCTTCTGCCTGAACCGTCATCGCTCGCCGATGGCTATACGGGGAAAACATCCATTGGGTGCGTGATTACAGGCATTAAGGACGGGGCGGAGAAAACTGTGCTGATCTATAATGTGTGCGACCACGCCCAAACCCACGAAGAGGTGCAGGCGCAGGCCGTGTCTTATACAACTGGTGTGCCACCCGTGACCGGCGCGATTATGATGGCAAAGGGCCATTGGGGCTTAGAGGCGGGGGTGTTCAATGTCGAACAACTAGACCCCAACCCCTTCATGGAAGAAGTTGCAAAACAAGGCTTGCCATGGCACGTGGTAGAGCTTGACGGTGATTTAGGCGAGCTGACCGAGCGTAGAGCGAAGTATGTGAAGTAGGTTGCATGATG
>CAXBFT010000023.1:0-15347 GCA_963974945.1 uncultured Alphaproteobacteria bacterium | reverse complement strand
GTATGTCCAGCCACCTTTTTCATACCTCATGTGTACCAGTTAAGAGTACCAAAGGTAAACATAAGATATTGATATAGTGTAACTAATTGATTTTACTGTGGGGAAATAAAGTATGGCGGAGACTGAGGGATTCGAACCCTCGATAGAGCTATAAACCCTATACACCCTTAGCAGGGGCGCGCCTTCAGCCACTCGGCCAAATCTCCATACCAATACTTAAGCACTTTAAGTAGGCGATTATCTGGCTTTTGTAAAGTTGAATCGATGAAAAATTCTAAAATTTGCTTTAATCGAGATAGTTTTCGTCTTTCATCTTCTTATGCTGCCCTAAATCAGCCTTTATCACCAAAACCAAACCGATCAGAATTGTTAAAATCCCAAGGGTTATAATGGTTTTAATAAAGATGTCCCATGGGATGATATTAAACCATAGCTGGGCAATACATAAGGCGGCACCAGCACAAACCATAACAACAATAGAAATCAGCATAACACGATACATAAGCACTCTAATCCTTTGCTTTTTTCATCACAACAAGAAAGGCTTCACGATTAAAAAACAAAAGCATACGGCGAATTTCACGCTCCATTGTAATCACTTCCCACCCATCATCACCATTACGGTTGAGGAATTCAGAGAATTTAATCGGATCTACCTTTGAGCTTCCTAAAAACAAAGACCCAAGCATACCCTCACGATAAATCGCGACTTTATATTCGAATTTTTGTGTCATGGGCTACCCTAATTTTGCTTTCAATAGATCATTTACTGCGGCAGGGTTGGCTTTGCCTTGTGATTTTTTCATGACCTGACCAACGAAGAAGCCAAAAAGCTTATCTTTGCCGCCGCGATATTTTGCAACGTTATCGGGGTTTTCGGCGATAACCTCGTCGATGATGGCCTCAATCGCGCCTGTATCGGTCACTTGTTTCAGACCTTTTTCTTCGACAATTGTGGCGGCATCTTTACCGCTTGTGAACATTTCCGCGAACACATCCTTGGCGATTTTACCTGAAATTGTGTTGTCAGAGATCAAGGCAATCATTCCGCCCATATTTTCGGCAGAGATCGGGCTATTCTCAATTGATGTTTCGTTTTTATTTAAGATACCCAAAAGCTCATTGATAACCCAATTGGCACAAAGTTTCGGATCATTGCCCTTGGCAACAATTTCATAATAATTCGCACGTGAACGTTCCGCGATTAAAACGCTGGCATCATAAAGACTCAACCCGAAATCACCCATAAAACGGTGTTTCTTTTGGTCAGGCAATTCAGGAAGCGTTTGTTTAATTTCCTCAACCCAACTGCTTTCAAATTCCAAAGGCAATAAATCCGGATCAGGAAAATAGCGGTAATCATGTGCCTCTTCTTTTGAGCGCATAGAACGCGTTTCAAGCTTCACCGGGTCCCATAGACGAGTTTCCTGATCGACTGTACCACCAGCCTCAATCAAATCAACCTGACGGCGTGCTTCGTATTCTACCGCTTGTTGAACAGCCTTAACAGAATTCACGTTTTTAACTTCGGCGCGGGTTCCAAGTTCATCACCAATTTTACGTACAGATACGTTCACATCGGCGCGCATTGATCCCTCATCCATATTACCGTCACATGTTTCAAGATAGCGCAAAATCATACGAATTTTTGTAATATAGGCGGCCGCTTCTTCTGCGCCACGAATATCAGGTTCGGACACAATCTCCATCAAAGCGCAGCCGGAACGATTCAAATCAACAAAAGATTTTTTAGGATGTTGGTCATGTACGGATTTTCCCGCATCTTGTTCCAAATGCAATCGGGTGATACCAATTTCTTTCACGCTTCCATCGGGGAGGTCAATTTCGATTTTACCTTCGCCAATGATCGGGTCTTCAAACTGCGAAATTTGATAGCCTTGTGGCAAGTCAGGGTAGAAATAGTTTTTACGGGCGAAAACGGAATACGTATTGACCTTCGCATTCAAACCAAGACCTGTACGTACGGCCTGTTCAACACATTTTTTATTCAGCACAGGCAACATGCCCGGCATAGCCGCATCGACAAGAGATACTTGTGAGTTTGGCGCAGCGCCAAATTTAGTTGATGCACCGGAAAATAATTTAGACTCCGCAATCACCTGCGCATGGACTTCCATACCAATCACGATTTCCCAATCTCCTGTTTCCCCTTTAATTGTCTGTGCCATAGTTTTTTCTATCCTTAACTTAAATTCACTCTAATTATCACGTTCATAACGAAACTTAAAATTACAACTTTCTAAAAAGCCTCTATGTTGTGATGTATAACCATCACCTGTAAAATAATACTCTAACGGATTCAGTGTCATCGGGTCATGCAGCGTTGACCGAGAAATAATATTTTTGGCATCCGCAATCAAATATTTTTTAAACAGGTCATTCACACACCCACACACAAGAGATTTACCAACAATAATATCGCGGAGCTTATTAGAGCGCATGCAATCTCTCGTTACTTTATCTTCGATGATATATTCGATACAAGGCGCATAGGCAAAGGCCATCATCTTACTGCGCGCATCTTTGCCGTTTTTAATAGGGAGGCGCTTAAACTCTTCTACTGTTAAAACCTCTGACATCTTTGCAGACGTACACCCACATAAAATCTCCAACTCTTTTTCGTTAAAAGCCAAACTATCTTGAGCAACACAATTTTTATAATAATGGTTCGCCATAACCGCAGAAGTTAATGGTTTCCCGTCATTCCCATATGTCTCTTGCGGTCCGTTTAAAATCTCCCCCAATGTTTTTACATCCTCGTCCTGCGCAAAAACTGTGCCGCTATATGCCGTGCATATAAGGCAGGAAAATAATGCAAGCAATATGATTTTAATGGGGAATTTGAACATCTTATGCGGCTTCCTTTTTGACAGAGCGTGGAACACTGTCAAATTGTGCCAGATTTTCAACGACTTTAGCAACTTTAAATACCGTTTCCTCATCCCATGGGCGGCCAATAATTTGCAAACCAAGCGGCATGCCTTGGGCGTCCTTGCCAGCAGGCACCGACATGCCCGGCAATCCTGCTAAAGAGGCGGGAACGGTGAATACATCGTTCAGGTACATTTTAATCGGGTCGTCTTCATTCTCACCGATGGCAAAAGCAGCAGATGGCGCAGTTGGCGTAAGCAAGGCATCGCATTGTTCAAAAGCCTTGATAAAGTCATTGGCAATAAGGCGGCGAACTTTTTGTGCCTTGATATAATACGCATCATAATATCCTGATGAAAGGGCATATGTACCGATCATAATGCGGCGCTTGACCTCATCACCAAACCCTTCAGCGCGAGTTTTTTCGTACATATCTTTCAGCACCTCTTCATGCGCGCGATAGCCATAACGTACGCCATCATAACGCGCAAGGTTAGAGGAGGCTTCTGCAGGCGCGATAATATAATATGTTGCCAAAGCATAATGCGTGTGCGGCAAGCTCACTTCAACGGTTTTTGCGCCTGCCTCATGCATCCATTCAATGCCTTGTTGCCATAGTTTAGCAATTTCTTCGGGCATCCCTTCAACACGGTATTCTTTTGGAATACCAATGGTTTTGCCTTTTATGTCCCCCCCCAAAGCCGCCATAAAATCAGGAACAGCCTTATTCGCAGAGGTGCTATCTTTGGGGTCATAGCCCGAGATTGATTGGAGCAATAACGCATTATCTTCAACGCTGCGGGCGAAGACGCCTGCTTGATCTAATGATGATGCAAACGCAATCGTACCCCAACGAGAGCAGCGCCCATAAGTTGGTTTAATTCCTGAAATACCGCAAAATGATGCGGGTTGACGGATTGATCCGCCTGTATCTGTACCTGTTGCGCCCATACATATGCGCGCAGCAACGGCAGCGGCCGAGCCACCGGATGAACCACCGGGGACAAGATCACTATTATCACCTTCGCGCTTCCATGGGTTAATCACATTTCCGAAATAGCTTGTCGTATTAGAAGACCCCATCGCAAATTCATCAAGATTGGTTTTACCAAGCATAACGATGCCGTCATCAAATAATTTCTGCGTTACAGTTGATTCATATTGCGGAATAAAACCTTCGAGAATTTTACTCGCCGCGGTGGTCTGTACACCATCAGTGCAAAACAAATCTTTGATCGCCAAAGGAATACCGTCAAGCGCGCCAGCATTGCCGGAGGCACGGCGTTTATCGGATTGCGCGGCTTGTGTTAATGCAAGCTCTGGCGTTTCCGTGATATAGGCGTTAAGGCCTTTATGCTCTGCCATGGCATCAATATGCGCCTGCGTCAGCTCAACGGCCGTAAAATCTTTATTGTCTAAACCTTTAAGGGCTTGGGCGATTGTTAAATTTGTTAAATCAGTCATTATTTTCTATCTCTTCGTTTAAAGATCACCAACGATACCAAAAGATCACCAAGTCCAATGATGGTGAGTGCGATACCAAGAATATTAACAGTTTCGGGGTCAAGCCCAACCATTTCCTCAACACTTAAGGGCATGGCCAGACACATCGTCGCAAAGATAAGCGCAATCACGCCCGTCACAAACAGCATAACGCGCATCATCGCCTTTTGTTGTTTTGTTTGAGCGTTATTCACCAAACTTTACTCCACTACTTTCGGCACTACGAAATACCCTTGGGTTTCTTCCGGTGCATTTTTCAAAACTTTTTCTACGCAATCGCCGTCATTCACCACGTCATCACGTAGATGCAGGGTAATGTCACCAACATTGGCCAATGGCTCTATATTATCTGTGTTCACTTCGGAAAGCTGTTCGATAAAGCCTACAATTTTGGAAAGCTGTGCTGCGCGCTGCGTAAGCTCTGCATCATCTTTCATCTGGATGCGCGATAAATTCGCGACTTTTTTAACTGTTTGTGCGTCTAAAGACATAAATGCGCCCTTTTTAAATGATGGTATTCTTTTAAATTCAATATTATCCCTTGGATTTCTATCATCCTAAAGGGTAAGGTGCAAGGGGCTTTGATAGGGGAAGACCATGGATTTACTGGAAAAAAACATTGATAAACGCCCGAAAAACCGTGTCCTTATGGGGATGGACATAGGCAAAAAAACCATCGGAATCGCACTGAGCGATAGCAGCCAAAGCATTGCCACACCTTTAACCACTATCAAACGTACAAAATTCAGGCAAGATTTAAAGGCGCTAGAAATCATTATTCGTGATTACGACGTTGGCGGCTATGTCATTGGCTATCCCCTTAATATGGACGGCAGTACGGGCGCGTCATGCCAATCAATCCGTGATTTTGCCATGGAATTTCGTGCACAGATTTCTGATGATTTAAAAGCGGGGGGCGTACCGTGGATTGCCTTTCGGGATGAGCGCCTTTCAACCTCCAGCGTAGAAGGCCTTATTGCCGCTGATTTCAACATCTCCCGCCGCAAGGCCAAAGAAAAAGGCCTCATCGATAAACTCGCCGCACAAGCCATCTTGCAAGGAGCATTAGATTATATAAATGGCGGATTCGATTAAGTTAAAAATAGTAGCCTAAAGAAAAAAGCCACTACAAATTATGCAGTGACTTTTATAAATTTAATATCATTCAAAAATTTTACTGATTCATAGAACCAAAGAATTCATCGTTATTCTTGGTCTGCTTCATCTTACCAAGTAAGAATTCAACCGCATCAACAGTACCCATGGGGTTAAGAATACGACGTAGAACCCACATTTTTTGTAATGTGTCTTTATCGACAAGTAATTCTTCTTTACGTGTACCTGATTTTTGAATATCAATCGCAGGGAATACGCGTTTATCGGCAAGTTTACGATCAAGAACAAGTTCAGAATTACCTGTACCTTTGAATTCTTCGAAAATAACCTCATCCATACGTGATCCTGTATCGATCAATGCGGTGGCGATAATGGTTAATGATCCGCCTTGTTCAACATTACGCGCCGCACCAAAGAAACGCTTTGGGCGTTGAAGGGCATTGGCATCCACACCACCGGTCAAAACTTTACCGGATGACGGAACAACAGTATTATAGGCACGCGCCAAACGCGTAATGGAGTCAAGCAAGATAATAACATCGCGCTTATGCTCAACCAATCTCTTGGCCTTTTCCATCACCATTTCAGCGACCTGTACGTGTCTTGAGGCAGGCTCATCGAAAGTAGAAGATACTACTTCGCCGCGTACACTACGCGCCATATCGGTAACCTCTTCCGGACGTTCATCAATAAGAAGAACAATCAGATAAGCATCAGGGTGGTTAATCGCAACAGATGTTGCAATATTTTGCATCATAACTGTTTTACCCGTACGTGGCGGCGCAACAATCAAAGCGCGCTGACCAAAACCGATCGGTGATGTTAATTCAATAACACGTTGCACTTGGGAATTGATCGTTGGATCATCAAATTCCAACTTAATCTTACGATCAGGATAAAGCGGCGTTAGGTTATCAAAGTTAATACGGTGACGGAGTTTTTCCGGTAATTCATTATTGATTAAACCAACACGGAGTAGAGCAAAATAACGTTCAGAATCTTTAGGAGCGCGAATTTCGCCCTCAACTATATCCCCTGTACGCAGGCCAAAACGGCGCACTTGTGATGGTGAAACATAGATGTCGTCAGGACCGGGAAGGTAGTTTTCTTCCGGGCTACGAAGAAAGCCGAAACCATCTTGTAAAACTTCTAAAACGCCAACGCCTGAAATCGGGACATTTTCTTGTGCTAATTGTTTTAAAATTGCAAACATCATATCCTGTTTGCGCATTGTGTTACAATTTTCGATTTCCAATTCTTCCGCAAAAGCTAATAGCTCTGCCGGAGAGCGTGATTTCAATTCCTGTAAATTCATGAAAGACTCATTATGTGATTGATATTTAGTGATTAGGAAACATACAAATTACTTAAGTGATAAAAACAAATCTTATTTTTCCTTGATTTGTAGATTGCTTTTATCCTGTGTTCCGCAAAGCGGCGAATTCTTACCCAAATTTTCTATGGATTGTTCTCAAGACAAGGATTTTATAGCTGTACTCTCAACCAGAGTCAAGAAATTATGCACAGTTTGATTCGCAATTTAATGATTCACAAGAAAAAACGCAGTTTAAAACGGTTCTACGACCGCAAGAACCACTATAATAATCATTAATATAGTTGGAACTTCGTTAAGAATTCGGAAAAATTTTGTAGATTTTTGATTTCTGTCTTCGCGGAAGGCTTTAAGATATTTTATATAAACATGGTGTACGCCTGTCATTAAAACAACGAACAACAATTTCGCATGCATCCAATGGGTTTCAAACATGAATAAATCCCAGCGCGCATAGAGCATCGCCCCACCAAATACCCACGCCGCAATCATCGCAGGACCCATAATAAAGCGAAATAATCGCTTCTCCATGATTTTCAGCGTTTCAGAAAGCTCCGACCCCGCGCTTGCATCAACGTGATACACAAATAATCGCGGCAAATACAACATCCCCGCCATCCAAGAAATCACCGCAATAATATGCAGCGCACGAATAATGTCATAATAGGAGTTTAGAGTGTCTTGCATGGGTCATATTTTCTATATTAATTATTTGAAACCGTTATTAATTCTTATAAATTTTGATATTAAAGTTAAAAAACCCCAATCCATCAAGCCCCAACACTCCGCATACAACATCGTCCGAAATTTTCGGGGCAGATGCATTCAAAACCTTCGGCGGTGATGTCGGAGCGTTCTTCATGCGCATGCACAAGCGCAGCAAGGCCGTTAATAAATTTCGGATGCGTGCCAACGGTTTGTGCGCGGTAATATCCGCGTTTAATGTGCTTTTCTGCGATTTCGCGATATTCTACATCAAGCTCCACCAGTGTTTCAACATGTTCTTGCGTGAATGCATGCGGGTAGATAACAAGGGCGTATCCCTCATCCACGGATTGTTCAATCATTTCCTCAGTCGAGGGGCCAATCCATTTTAATGGCCCGACGCGGCTTTGATAACAGATTTTCCAATCTGGCATATCATCACCTAATTCTTCTTTTAAACGCGCCACTATTTTCTCTGCTGATTTTTCGCATTGATGTTGATATGGATCACCACCTTCGATAATTTTTTCAGGTAAACCATGTGCAGAAAATAAAATACGTACTTTATCGTGTGTTTTAGCCTTTTCCCATTCAGCCAGAATATTTTGCGCCGATGCTTCTATAAATCCTGTATTATCGGGATAGCAACACACCATTGATGTCTCGGTTTTCAATCCTTCCTCAACACAAGCCTTTTTCCAAGAGCCTAAAGATGACCATGTGGTGGTGGTTGAGAATTGCGGATACATCGGAAGGAGCATAATTTTATCCGAGCCCCAATCCTTTACATTTTTTGCCACCTCAGGAGCCATAGGATGCCAATAGCGCATACAGGTAAACACCTTATACTCATTACCATTTTCATCGGCATTTAAAACAGATTCAAGCGCGTCTCTTTGTGCATTTGTATTTTTCAATAAAGGTGAACGATCACCAATAACCGCATATGAATCACCTGCCTCGCGGCGTGTACGCTTAAAACTGATATATTTTGCCAAGCAATAACGAATGGGCTTAGGCGCACCGATAATATTTTTATCCATGAAAAAATTCATCAGAAATGGTTGTATGCTCTGCTTTGAATCCGGCCCGCCCAGATTAAATAAAACAACTGCGATTTTCTGGCTCATATTTTATAATCCCGTATGAAATTGGCGAGCATCTCTACATGCTCTGGTGGGGTGTCTTTGTTAATTCCATGCCCCAGATTGAATATAAACCCGCCTGCAGATAAATCACCCATTATCTTTTCCGCCGCCAATATCATTGTATCGCCGCCGGTTAATAAACAAATAGGATCAAGATTACCCTGCACCGGTACAAGCGGTTGTAACGTGCGCGCCGCCCATACAGTATCCACCGATGTATCCAATGAAACCGCTGTTACGCCTGTATTTTGAATATAATTAAAATAATTTGCCCCAGCGCATCTTGGAAAACCGATAATCGGCACATGCGGATGGGTATTTCTAACCAAATCGACAATTTGACGTGTGGGTTTAACAACCCATTTATTGAAACTTTGCGCGTCAAGAGCACCTGCCCAGCTATCAAAAATTTGTACGGCTTCTGCACCTGCGTTAATTTGATTGATCAAATATTGGGCACTGGACTCCACCAAAAGCTCAATTAACGCGGCAAAGCCTTCAGGATCGGAATATGCCATTTTCTTAACATTGATAAATTCTTTGCTGCCGCCACCTTCAACCATGTAACACGCCACCGTCCAAGGCGCACCGCAAAATCCGATCAGTGCAGTACCGTGATGCCCTTCATTTTGCAAACCCGCTTTGGTTTTTTGTAATGCCTCGTAAACTGGGCTTAACGTTGATTCAAATTTTGAAAAATTAAGTCTGGAAATATCAGCGCTATTTTGCAAAGCATCCAGCTTTGGCCCTTCACCCTGCACAAAATCAAGCGATTGTCCCAATGCATGGGGAATAACTAAAATATCTGAAAAAATAATCGCCGCATCCATGCCGTAACGTCTTATCGGCTGTAACGTAACCTCACTGGCATATTCAGGATTATAAGCAAGATCAAGAAAACTGCCTGCTTTGGAGCGTAATTCACGATATTCAGGTAAATACCTTCCCGCTTGGCGCATAAACCAAAATGGAATACGATCAGTTTTTCGTTTTCCCAATACTTCAAGAAAATTCTTTTTGTGTGTGCTCATCTTCAAATTCCGATCTTTGCCAACTGTGCTTTGCATTATTCGAATTTTTGACTGTCAGACAAGTGATATTTAAAAATAATATAATAGATTCTTTAGGTGTTAGTTAATAGTAGTGCCTGTGTGAATCGGGGATTAAATTTTATCCAGTTTTTATGCACACGCTCTTTATTTTTAAAATGATATGAGTCCTGTGGAGTCGTATCCTGTCGAGCATTTTTTTTCATTTCTGCATTTTAATATTACACACAAGTGAGCGACTCATAGGTAAACGATAGGGATGGAATCTGGGTAACTTCATCCCATGGTTCATACAAAAATAAGCCCGTGAGTCGTGCACAGAGTTTTCCACAAGGGCATTCTTGATTTTTAGACATAAAAACAGCATACTTCATTTAATTGTTCTATTCAGAGCGAATCACCTAATACCTATCCATTATATAGAGTTGCTTAAATTATGTTTGATGAAGCCTTCACAAAACTTGAAATAGAAGAAATTGCCTTAATTCTTGATGTTATAAATAAAAAAGTAGAGGGCAGTATTTTTGATCCACTTGAAACAACGATTATGGCGATTGATATACCTTTTTATTCCAATCATCGTTTTTTAGATATTGCTGATTACGCAACAAATCCACCATTGCAACGTTTTGCAATACAAAAAACTGGGACTATGGATTTTGTACTCTTGGATTGGAGCTATAAGATTATTCAGCAATTAAATACGTCTGTGCCTATTTCTTTAACTGAGGAAAATGTTCTTGAATATGTACGGTTTTATTTTTCCCATGTAAAAGGCAGACATGGTCGTTTTATTGTATGTGAGACCGTAGACCATATTAAATGGAAAGATGAGCCACCGGAAGAAATTCGTAAAAGCATTAACCAGGCTATAAACCCGCTTGAGATCATTGAAAAGCGTAAAGACGATGTTTATCAGGTAAAGGCCTTCATGATGCTTAAAGACGCTCTATTTCAAAGTGATGTCTATATAGAGCCTAATGGGAATGTTACAATCACAAACCATGAAGTTTTAATTGAAAATGTTCCTGTCCTTGATTCAGTAGTCGGGCAGTAAAACCCATATTATTACCATAATACTACCCTTCTTAACTCTTTATTTACCGCATCTTAAGCCCGTGTTAGGAAACAGAGCATTTTTTTTCAAAAAAGATGTTTTTTTCTGTTTTTGGTAGGAAAGCGTTAATATTTAAAAGCCCATAATGAACCCATACCGCAGATTACTGTGGTGAGGGAATATTAAAAAAGAAAATTGGTTAGGGCTTATGAGCGATAATTTCGAAAATATTTATAATGCACAAATGTTAAACAACCGTGTTTGCAGTGTTTCTTATACGTTAAATGAAAAGCAACCGGTCATTTGCACATTTATCGGCGATCAACCTTTATTCTATTTCGAAGATGAGATAGCGGATGAGGAATTATTTGATCCCTCTGAGCTTGGTATGCTGGCGCATGAAATTCAAACTTTAAAAGAAGAAATTGCGGCTTTTGAAACGCCTTCTTTTAAATCAAGTGAACAGACAATGAAAAATTTTGAAGAATTCGCAGAAAATGCTGAGAGCTTTGAAATGAACTTTAAATTAACGCAGGCACAACAAACGGTGCGTTTAAAAGAAATTATCGATACATTGCAGGAAAGCCGCGTGAATGCCGCTTATCTAAATACTGCAGATAAACATAATATAAAAATAATGATGAGCGAGCAGGTGGAGAAATCCTTTTATGATCGTCGCAGCGGGACTATTTCATTTTATCCTCATATGGATAAGGTAGACCAAATTCTTTTGGTTGCACGTGAGCTTCGCCGCCATTGGCAGCACCGTCAGGGGGCATTAATTAACCCTTTGATGTTCCAACCCGAGCATGCGTTGTTAATTAACCGCGCACAAGAAGCAGATTTGGCCGTCAGTGTCATACGAACCGCTTGGGAGCTTCAATTGGCCGGTATCAGAGATGTGTGGGAGCGGGTTGAAAACTCTCCTATGGCAGATATGGCGCGCGCTTTTGCTCGTGAAGCATTTATGGATTTTCGTACAATTAATAACGGAACTGCTGCTGCCGCCGTATTTGAAGCATGGTTCTTATCCGAACGTTGTCGTGGTCAGGATAAGAAAATCATTCAGGCAATGCTTGCTGATTATAATGGATATGTATTCGATCATGAAGGCGCATCCAAGAAAGTTTCAACAGAATTACTTGCGGCATTAGGCAGTATGCCATTCGGCAAAAATTACCTGGCGATTCATGCCGCTATTATCATGGATGATCCTATTTTTACCGAAGTTCGCGATCGTTCAAACGCCAATTTCCTATGGTTTATCAAGTTTGAGAAGTCATTTAAGGAATCGGAACAACACTTGCAATTGGACTCTGACTTATCCACACACGACATGGCGCATGACGTGTTAAACCAAAAAAGTCAGGATCAAAACCATGAACGCACACAAGGCGCAGACATTATTCAGCTTTTTGAGTACCACACCGAAACAGGCGCAGAAGAACGAGCCAAAACGCTCTTTTCACGCAAAAAATCAAAAACTGGCGCAAGTGCAGAAATTATCGACCTTAAACGTTGGTCAGGCCAATCATAAAAATTCAGGTAAAAAAGCCCATGTGGAATATCTGGGCGAAGGCGGATTTATGGAATTAAAATCTAATTATACTCCGAAGAAAATAGTGAATTATGTATCATCTGGCGATAGCATAGCGCATAGCGCATCGTCGCAATGGTATTTTGCAGAAATTTGTGAAGATTATTTGGATCTTGAATCTTTTGAATCCGCGCCGGAAGAGCATATTATTGATTACGGTGATGTATTACGTTGGTGTGTAAACACTTTAGAAAGCAGCCCATCTGCACGACTTATGCTTAAAGAAGCATGTGCGCAAGATTGGACAGTTAGCTTAGATGATCTTAATGGCGGTGAATATTGCGTCGATGTTGATCAAAAATTATTGATTATTGACCATAACGGTTTGTTGCCAACGGCGCTGGGTGCTTCTGGATATTTCAGAAATGCAACATTGGCCATGTTGGTAAAAGCATTGCGTGATATATGGCAAGAAAAACGTCATGGCGGTTTTGATGAACAATATAGCCCGGATAATGTTTTATTGATGGAACGTGTACGTGCAGCCGATCTTGATGTTCTTTTGGTTTTGGTAGCGTGGGAATTACGTTCAGAAGAATATTCTGATCTTTGGAGGCATTTAATCGGCTCTGAAATTGGTGATATTGCGATGTCATTTTCAGGTTATCTAGAGCGCGAACCTTCTTCCGCTTTTAATGGTCTTGCATTGCGCAACGCATTTAAACAGTGGTTCCGTGATGAGGCACGCATTAACTCTTGTGATCATGATGCCTTGGAATATATGGATGATGTTTTAAACAGTAGCGTTTTGCGCAATCCGTTTGGTCGTAAAAAACCGACAAAAATGAATGTTGAAATTCTATCTTGCTTGCCTGATAAAACCGCTTATCTGCAAGGGTATGGTGGCGAAATTTTAAGTGATCCGTCTTATGCCATGGTTAATGATGAAATCAATCAAACGCATCTCTTCCACATTATGTACGATCTAGAAGCAACAATAGTTGAGAATGTTCCATTCCGTGATGCGGAACTTGCCCGTAAAATCTTTCCAATTGAACGTGATTAAGGGTTATCAAGTTCAATTTTAATAAATCCATAGTCTTATCTGACAATGATCTATCGTAAATTCATCAAGAATTCTTTTACAGATTTTTGTAAGTTATTGGCTTGAGCTGAAAGATTATTTGACGTTGTTTTTAGCTTTTCTGTCGCCAATGTGCTTGTTTTAATCGCTTCTTGAGCCTCATTGATAGATTGTGCCGCAAGAGTATTTTCATTGGATGCATTATGTACATTTTGGGAAATATATTGCGTATCCTGATTTTCTTTTTCAATTGATCCTGCTATTTCAGATGTCTTTATATTTACAACTTCAATTGATCCGATAATAGAGGACATAGAAGAGATCGTAGCCAAGGCACTTTTCTTAACTTGCGTTACTTTTTCGGCAATCTCATCAGTCATCTCACGTGTTTTTGAGGCCAGTATTTTTACTTCATTGGCAACAACAGAAAATCCTTTACCGGCATCTCCTGCGCGCGCGGCCTCAATTGTTGCATTTAACGCTAAAAGATTTGTTTGCTCGGCAACATCATTAATACCACTTAAAACAATATCAATCTCATCAATAGATTTTTGCAACTCATCCAAGCTCGTGCGTGATCCAACCGCTTCTGTGGAACAGCTTTGCGCTGTTTTTGCCGTTTCATTCAAGTCATTTGAAATTTTGATGATATTGGAAGAGAGCTTTTCAATATTCTGCGCCGTGAGTTGAATATTTTCTAAGGCAACAGCCGATGAATTAATGGCAACATCACCTTTTTGTGCAGTAATATCAATGGCACTGCTTATTTCATTTGTGACGTTTTGAATTTCTTCTGAAACTGATTTGACAACCTCAATAATATTACCAATCTCTGCATCGAATTTATTTGCAAAATCCTGCATATCTTTCTTGCTTTGTGTAGCTTGATTTTGTTCCGTCTCTATTCTTTGTTCATTGGCTGTGTTTGCCTGTTCAAGAGCATCTTGGGCTTTTAATGTTTCACGTTGCAGATCCCTATCGCTATTTTGTAGCCCTTTAATTTGGTAAATAATAACGGCTGTTTCAACAATAACGATAACTGCATGGAATACGACCCGCAGAAAGTTCGCGCCCTCCGGGAAAATGGCATAAGGTAGAATGAAATTCAAAATCAAGTGATGTAGGGCAATAAAGATGGTGGCAATCAAAACAGTGCGGATTGATCTAAATCCCAAAAGCATAGCAAGCGTCGCAAAGAAATACATATGCGCATCTAATTGCATAACATGCCCGGAAAGCTGATACACAAGTACAGCAGGGGTTGCGACAAGTGATATGGCAACAATATCCATGCCCTCTTGCTTATTTTCTAAGAATTTTATGGATAAAACACTAAAGATGGCGAGTATAATTTGAATATAAACTGCCGTAAAAGGTAATTGAAAAATCAGGGCACCTGTTGCAAATATAAACGCATTCAAGCAAATGAACATCGCCATAACGCTTTGATAGTTTAGCGTTTTGAATTTTTTGAAATTAAACATGATTATCCCTTACCATTTTATTTTTTGATTGTCGGTAGCATGACCCTTTGACGACGGGGTCTAAAACCAAAAACGCACCATTCATATAGGCATTCTTGATAAAATCAGAATTATTAGACGCAGCGATAAGCAGAAAAGAAAAGGCACCTTCTTCGACAAGAAGACCGTGTGATTCTAGTATAATATTTATTGTATTTTCATGAGATTTCCAAGGATAATTTACAATAAGATATTGTTGATACCTATCAGAAGACCCTTGGTTTTTATCAGGAATAACCGAAACAAGAACCAAGATACCTAAGATGAATATCAGAAATATATAAGGTAAATACTTCATCATATCTCTTTATAAAATAATTATTTAATATCAATATATTATACCATATTTTATGATTTCAATGAATTAGTTTATTTCAATTGAGATTGCCTCATGGCCATA
>CAXBFT010000022.1:0-15390 GCA_963974945.1 uncultured Alphaproteobacteria bacterium | reverse complement strand
TAAATAGGGCAGAACGGAAAACCTGCTTGTTAAACCATAAACTTACAGGAGATACGAAATGAAATTTCGTCCTTTACATGATCGCGTACTTGTCCGTCGCGCAGAAGCTGAAACTAAAACAGCAGGCGGTATTATTATCCCAGGAACAGCAGAAGAAAAGCCGTCAGAAGGCGAAGTTGTTGCAACAGGCAATGGCTACGTAAATGACAATGGTGACATTCGCGCCCTTGACGTGAAAACAGGTGATAAAATCATCTTTTCAAAATGGGCCGGAACAGAAGTCACTATCGACGGTGAAGAGCTTATGGTGATGAAAGAATCTGACATTATCGGCGTTATCGCTGCTTAATTCCAAATTCTAAATGAAACACAAAATATTAGGAGACCTAAATTATGGGTGCTAAAGACGTATTATTCCAAGAAGAAGCTCGTGAAGAGCTATTGAAGGGCGTGGATCTTATTGCCAACGCTGTAAAAGTAACATTAGGACCAAAAGGCCGTAATGTTGTAATCCAGAAATCATTCGGCGCGCCGCGCACAACAAAAGATGGTGTTTCTGTTGCAAAAGAAATCGAACTTAAAAATCCACAACAAAATATCGGCGCACAATTGATTCGTGAAGTTGCTTCAAAAGCAAATGATCACTCAGGCGACGGTACAACAACAGCAACTGTTTTGGCACAAGCGATTGTTCGCGAAGGCGTAAAAGCAGTATCTGCGGGCCGTAATCCGATGGATCTGAAACGCGGTATCGACAAAGCGGTTATCGCCGTTGTTGAAGACATCGCAAAACGCGCACAAAAAGTGAAAAGCAACGAAGAGATCAAACAAATTGGTACGATCTCTGCGAATGGTGAAGCTGAAATTGGCGCAATGTTGGCTGAAGCAATGGAAAAAGTTGGTAACGAAGGCGTTATCACAGTTGAAGAAGCGAAATCTTTGCACAACGAACTTGAAGTTGTTGAAGGTATGCAATTTGACCGTGGTTATTTGTCACCATACTTCATCACTGATGCAGAAAAAATGATGTGCAGCCTTGAAAACCCGTACATCTTGCTTCACGAAAGCAAATTGGCGAATCTTCAATCTATGCTTCCGATCCTTGAGGCAGTTGTTCAATCAGGTCGTCCGCTTTTGATCGTTGCCGAAGATGTTGAGGGCGAAGCTCTTGCAACTTTGGTTGTAAACAAATTGCGTGGTGGTCTGAAAATCGCTGCTGTTAAAGCTCCAGGTTTTGGTGACCGTCGCAAAGCAATGCTTGAAGACATGGCAATCCTTACAGGTGGTCAGGTTATTTCCGAAGATCTCGGCATTAAACTTGAAAACGTAACACTTGATATGCTTGGAACTGCAAAGAAAGTTACCATCACTAAAGACGACACAACAGTTGTTGACGGTGCCGGTAAAAAAGAAGAAATCGAAGCACGTTGCGCACAACTTCGCAAACAAGTTGAAGCAACAACCAGCGATTACGATGCAGAAAAATTACAAGAGCGTCTTGCAAAACTTTCAGGCGGTGTTGCTGTTCTTCGCGTTGGCGGAATTACAGAAGTAGAAGTGAAAGAGCGTAAAGACCGCGTTGATGATGCATTACATGCAACACGCGCAGCCGTTGAAGAAGGTATTGTTGCCGGTGGTGGTACTGCTCTTCTTTACTCAATCAACGCTCTTGAAAAGCTTAAAGGCGATAATGAAGACCAAAATGTTGGTATCGAAATTATCCGTCGTGCGCTTTCTGCTCCGATCCGTCAGATTTGTCAAAATGCAGGCGAAGAAGGCTCAGTTATTGTTGGTAAATTGCGTGAGCAAAAAGACACTAACTACGGCTTTGATGCACAAAAAGGTGAATATACGGACCTTGTTAAGGCTGGTATCATTGACCCTGCGAAGGTTGTTCGTACAGCGCTTCAAGATGCGGCAAGTGTTGCTGGTCTATTGATCACAACCGAAGCCATCATCACAGATGTACCATCTGAAGGTGGTGACGCTGGTGCGGCTTCTATGGGCGGCATGGGTGGAATGGGCGGCATGGGTGGTTTCTAAACCTCCCCGCTAAACACCTCACAAAATAATAAAAGCCCCGTCATTTGATGGGGCTTTTTTTGATAATTAGATAATCAAGCGCGGGATTAAATAAAATACTTCGCCAAAAAAGCAAAGAAAAACCCAATCAGGTAAATCGCAACTGAAAAGATCAAAATCCCGACACTGAACTTTCGTAATATTCCACATGCCCGCGCCTGAGCAGGGTCAATAGGACAAGCTGCAAAACGCGACCGCCACTGCATAAACGCCGCCAAGGCAAGCATCACACCAGACACCGCAAACACAATCGGCTTATAAGCCGAAAGCGCAGTAATCCATGGTGCCGTGCTAACAATTCCTGCCATCACCGCCCCCATGCCCAATGTAACCAATAACGCGGGCAGGGCGCAGCAAAGCAATGTCCCAAGACTGGTGAATAAGCTTAGCATTGGTAAAAATGTTTGTTTATAGACACTACTCATCTTTGCCCTCACTGCGTTCAATGGAGACAACTGCATAACCTGAATCCGTCACAAGCTTTGTGATGGTTTCATCATCAAGCGTTTGCGCGTCTTTCATTGTTGCCGTAATTTGTTTAGCGCTCAAATCAACATTCACCGATTCGACCGCATCTTGTTTGGTGAATACCTTTTCAATGGCGCGGGCGCAAAAATCACACACCA
The DNA here is from genome assembly GCA_963974945.1 of uncultured Alphaproteobacteria bacterium. Classification (GTDB taxonomy): domain Bacteria; phylum Pseudomonadota; class Alphaproteobacteria; order Micavibrionales; family Micavibrionaceae; genus UBA1672. The sequence continues at coordinate 12,682 of CAXBFT010000022.1, read as the reverse complement.
TGCCATTAACATTAACCTTCACAATTTCCCCTGCAAAGGCAGATGGTGCAAATAAAACGGTAAATCCAATTGTTAATAGTAATTTTCTCATAATAATTCTCCTTAAGTTTTTTTAATATCTAATGACATAGTTAAATAAGACTTCGCCTTTATTGTTCATTCCGAACTCGGCCAAGTGTACGTCTTTGAACAAACGCACCATCGGGGTGATGGTGACATGATCACGTGCCTCGGGTTTATGATCAACCTGCACCATTAACCAAGTATGCAAATCACCATATTCCCCGATATAGGGGGCGACGCCGACCCGCGCCGATTGCATAAAAAAATCATCGATTTTTCCTGCATCGGTATAACGGTTTTCATATGAGATAAAAAAACGCCTGTTTTCCCAATCAGTCGCAACCCCCGTAAAGGCCGCCAGATCAGTTTCATGGTCAAACGCACCCTTATCGCTATAGGCCACGCCAATTCCTGATTTGATATAAAGATTGGCCTGTGAGTCAGGATTATTCCATCGTTTGAGCAAATTATTCATCTGCACTGCCTGAATGGAATATTCCCCATCACGCCAATATTCGCCCTTATACCCAAGAGAATATTTAGCCGTAGGAGAGTAATGAATATGCACAGAGTTATAGTAGTTTCAATTAAGAATCGTACATGCTATAATTCTGCATGACATATTCAATAGATTTACGAGAGAAGGTTATTTCCTTCATAGCGGATGGCGGTAGTAAGAGCGAGGCCGTGCGCATATTCAAAATTTCACGAGACACACTTTACCGCTGGCTAAATGCAGAGGATTTGCGCCCCAAAGTTCATGGAGAGCGCAATCGCAAGATTGATAAAGTGGCATTAAGGAAGCACGTTGAGGATCATCCCGATATGTATCTGCATGAACGTTCGGCTTTGTTTAATGTCGGCATTAGCGGGATGCATTATGCGCTTAAACGTTTAGGGATCGTAAAAAAAAGAACGTCAGTATAAAGAGCGCTGCATTATGCAAAGGCAGGCGTTTGTGGAGAAGCTCAAAGCCGAGCACCGGATGTTTGGTTTTAAGAATTTGATTTATGTTGATGAAACTGGCTTTGACGCTCATACACACAGACCATCTGGATGGGCAGCAAAGGGCTGTAAAATATTCGGCGAGGTCACAGGAAAACGATCGCGCAGAACTAATTTGATTATGGCGCAACGGCACGGCGCAAAGGGGCGGCCCAAAAAATGGCTAGCGCCGATGCTATTTCAAGGATCATGTAACGCGCAACTTTTTGAAATGTGGGTGGAGGAATGCTTGATGAAGGAGCTGCATGAGCCAACCATCGTCGTCATGGATAACGCTTCTTTTCACAATAAGAAACGCGTACAAGATATTTTGGCCAAGGGCTATCATTATTTGATCCCGCTTCCGCCATATTCGCCTGATCTCAACCCCATCGAAAAAACATTTGGCGCTCTCAAAAAACGAAGGCAGGGCATACCACAAGGCACAACAATCGATCAACTCATCATGTCTTATTATTAAGTGAAACTACTATAGAATCACCATTATTCATGGTCATGGCAGTAATACCACCGGGATAGGATACAGGCCGCGCCTGTGATTGTATCGGTAAGAGCACGAGACAAAAAGTCGCAACCCCCGTCAAAAAAAAGGATTTTTTCATCGTATAGTTCCTTAAAAAATTAAAATTAAATCATTTTATTTTTAAGAAATAAGGATAGGGGGGCGTAAAAGTGGTGCAGATTCAATGGTAACACCGGTCATATCTACCGCCGGGGTATATCGCTCTTTCGAATAAAAAGCCGCCATAACTACATCAGGCGCAGTAAGAAAATGAGAATTGAGCAACACATGCTGACAGAAACAAACGCCCTTACAATGAGTAGAATTTTTTTTCTGTTCTTGCGCCATTTTCTTGTGGCAATCAGGCATATCGGCGCTTGGTTGTGCCGCTGTTGCTTGCGGCGTATCCATCTGACATGCACCCGCATAGGCGCTTAAACTCACCGTATTCACGGCGAAGACCAAAGCAAAAATAAAAAGCACATATCGTTTCATAACCATCATAATATCAAATTCGGTGATAAATAGCTATCAGTTACAATTTAAACTACCTTCACGCTCATCTGCTCTTTTACAAATTTCGCGACATTTGAATAATCAGTTTTTCCACTGCCTAAAACCGGCATTTTATCGATGGTCATAATTGTTTTTGGAACCGACAGCTCTGATATTCCCTGTTCTGACGCATACACCGATAAATCCTTACGCTCTGCATTATCATATGTCGTGACAAGGATAAGCTGCTCCCCCTTACGTGCATCGGGGATGGCCACCACCGCATGTACAAAATCGGGATAGACCTTCTCCACCATCACCTCAACCGCCGAGAGCGAAACCATCTCACCTGCAATTTTGGCAAAGCGCTTGGCGCGGCCCAATATCTTAACATAGCCATCAACATCAACATTGACGATGTCGCCCGTATCATACCAACCACCTTCATTAGGCTGAAGCACACCAAGTTTATCATCCTTATAATAGCCAAGCATCACATTCGGCCCTTTTACAAATAAACGCCCGCCATCATCCACACCAGGGACATCCTCAAGACGGTATTTAATCCCCGATAATAATCGACCGACCGTACCATCACGCATATGCATCGGCGAATTAAGCGTTAATGCAGGGGACGTTTCCGTTGCGCCATACCCTTCCAATATACGTACACCAAAACGATCAGCATAAAGTTTACGAGTTTCATCCTTAACCTTTTCTGCGCCCGCAAAAATATAGCGCATACGATAAAAATCATACGGGTCAGCCTTGCGCGCATAGCCATTCAGGAACGTATCTGTCCCAAACATAATCGTCGCGTTAGAGGAATATACAAGCTCCGGCACGATACGATAGTGCAGGGGACTTGGGTATAAGAACGTACGTACACCCGAAAGAATCGGCAGCAAAGTCCCACCTGTTAAACCAAAGGAATGGAACATCGGCAGGCAGTTAAAAACAATATCCTGACGATTAAAATCTACACGACATGAAAGTTGTACGATATTGCTCATAATATTTTCATGGCTGAGCGCTACGCCTTTTGGGTTACCTTCGGATCCACTGGTGAATAAAATTATCGACGGCTCTTTCGGCGCGACCTTATGGCGATGATGAATCCATCCCGCAACGTCTAGCGCATAAAGTGCGCGGAATTTATCCAACCCACTCATGCTTTCCTTCACATCTTCCAGATACACAAACTCAACATGGTTTTCCATTTCGGCAATTAAATCACCCAAACGCCCCATTTCAATAAAGCGCCGTGATGTCAAAACAACTTTAATATCCGCAGACATACAGGCCGATAAAATCGCCTTCGCCCCCGCAGAAAAATTGAGCATGGCAGGAACGCGGCCATAACATTGCAAACCAAAAAACGTAACCAACGCGCCGCAAGAATTCGGCAACATCAAACCCACATTTTCAGCGCGATTCGTCTTCGCCGCAATCTTGCGCCCAAGGACAACAGAGCCGCGTATGAGCGTTTTAAATTTCATCGGCTTACGTTCTATATCCTCGGCGATGATCGCCTTGTCGCCGTTAATATGGCGCGCTTTAAGCAAGGCTTCATATAAAGTCTGTTCGCGATCTTCTGTCATGAACATCATGCTTTCCATCACATCATAAAGCTGGCGCCCTGCAGCCTTGCGACGGGCGCGACCTTTAATCTCCTCCGGAACCACGAATTTACGCGGCTCTAAAATGGTCATTGTAATTTTTGGAAATGTACGAAGCGGCACTTTACCTTTTAGACGTGAAAACGGTGTATGTTGCACCCCGTCAAGGCGGATAGGTACAATCATCGCCCCTGCCTTATCGGCGATCAGTCCCGGGCCATCATAGATTTTCATCAGCCCGCCTGTTTCGGTCAAACGCCCTTCGGGAAAAATTACGCAATGCTTGTCTTTTTCAACTTCACGTATAAGCGATTTAATAGAAAATGGATTAGCAGGATTAAGCGGAAAAGCATCAATCATTTTCAGGAATGGACGCACCCAAAACCATTCTGCCACGAAACTATTCACGGCAAACATTGGCTTACCCGGCAAAAAGGCAGCCAAAATAGGGGCATCCAGATAAGAAACGTGGTTACAGACAATAACCGCACGCGGGCCTGCCGCTTTTAAATTCTCTATCCCATGAATTTCAACCTTATAAAAGATTTTCAAAAATGCCTGCATCACAGTTTTCATCAAATAAGCAGGCAAAAGTTGGCATATATAAATTGCCACTACCAAATTCGCGAGCGCAAATGCCAAGAATAAAAACGTAATACCAAATCCAACAGAAAGAAAAACTGCAGAGATCACAGAGGAGGCTACAACAAATATCGAGTTTAGAATCGCGCTTCCTGCCAATATACGAGAGCGAATTTCCTCTGGCGTGTCATGTTGAATAATTGCGTTTAAAGGCACAACATACAGCCCCGCAAACATAGAAATCATCGCCAGATCAAACATAATACGCCAGCCGCCAAGCATGGATACAAAAGTAGATAAGCTGATGAGCACATCGCCATTTCCACCGGGGAACCAATTGCCTGCAAAGAATAAATCAATTGAAAAAACGCTTACCCCAAGGGCGGCAAGAGGGACGTACACCGCCTCAACGCGCCCGCCTAGCAAGCGATTATTGAATAATCCGCCAATGGCAATGCCAACTGAGAAAATCACCATGAATAAGGTAAAAACATCATTACTCGCGCCCAGTACGTCTTTTGTAAAATTCGGGAGCTGCGACAAGAACATGCCGCCCAAAAACCAAAACCATGCAACGCCTAACGATGCCTCAATCACGGTGCGGCGGAAAGTAAATAATTGATGCAAGATACGATAGGTTTCTGAGGCAATATTGTAATTAATCTTTAAATCAGGTGCACCTGCCACCGCCAAAGGAATTTGTCGAGATGAGATATAGCCGCCCACCGCAACCACGCACATTAAGGCGGAAACCAAAATCACTCCGCCATTCATCGTAACACAGGCCGCGCCGATAATTGTGCCTGTTAAAATTGCTAAAAACGTACCCGTGCCTAATAAGGCATTCCCACCAATTAGCTCATCTTCCTCCAGATGTTGCGGCAGGATGGAATATTTGCTCGGCCCGAAAAATGCTGATTGTGCGCCCAAGGCAAATAGTGTCGCAAAAGATAAAGGCACATAGCCCGATAGCAATGAGGCAGAGCCAAGAGCGGCAATAGCAATTTCGGCCATTTTCACCACGCGGATAACTTTATCTTTGGGGTATTTATCCGCCAATTGCCCACCCAGCGCCGAGAATAAAACAAATGGTAAGATAAAAATACCCGTCGCCAATGTCACAAGAATTTTTGTATCCGCACCAATTGCGCCCGCTTGCTGCGTTACGCCGTAAAGCAACAACACTACCAAAGCATTTTTGAAAAGATTATCATGAAATGCGCCTAAAAACTGCGTAACAAAAAGAGGCAGGAATTTGTTTGTTTTCAAAAGATCGAATTGATTATGACTCATGCTGCTCTCGCTATTTTAAATAAAATCAAGGCGAGCATAACAAAAAAGCGCAGGCAAATCCCGCGCTTTTTCTAAAACCAAAAACTTTAAAGAGCTACTCCGCCGCGACAGGCTGTAACTGCGCTTCTACGCGTGGCGTACGACCAATCAGTTGATACATAGAACCAATCACAAAAAGAACAGATGTATAAAATATAAGCTCCATCCCGCTGGGGCGCGGCGTATAACCAATTAAAACGCCTAACATCTTTCCAAGAAGGCTGCCGCCATCAACAAGCCATGATGTGTCCCAAACTTGACTATAAAGCTCTGGTAAGATTCCTGCCTGAATAAGGAAATTCGCGCCTTGCGCTGCCATACCAGCAGTTAAAACAATAAGCATCCAACTTGTCACTGCAAATAAATGGCGCTTTACTGTTTTAAGCAAACCAAAATACAGCATAAAACCAACAATTGTTCCGCCCAATGTACCAATTGCCGCACCAATCATAATGGATAAAAACGATGTCCCCATTGCAATCTGACCATAGCTAAACAATACGATTTCTGCGCCTTCACGAAATGTTGCAAAGGCAATAACACCAACCAGAACATACATGGATTTATCACCCTGCATTACATCTGCGCCCATTGCATATAAATTTTGTGTCAATTGGCGACCATGGGTTTTCATCCAAATAACGGTCCAACTAAGGAAAGCAACAGCAATAAACATAATGGCTGCATTAAAAACCTCTTGCCCTACACCATCAATAGCCTCAGAAATAGCATCAGTGAAATAAGCAATCACAACCGCGCCAGCCAACCCAATAGCAAGCCCTAAACCCGCAATTTTAAAACGTTGAGGAAAACCTTTTGTTGCCGCCATCACAATACCAAGGACAAGCGCAATTTCTAAAATTTCACGAAAAACTATCGTCGCGGTTCCAAACATCAGATCACTCCATTCCTTCAAAAATTACTTTGCAATAATATATCCATTCGCAGTCTCTGCATTAAATTCGCCAAAATAATGATATTTTCCGGGTTTCAAAGGACCAACAAAAATAGTCGCTTTTTTACCACCGCCAATTACTTTTTCGCGGTTCATATCATGGCTTTCAAATTCTTCCGGTGTTGGGTCTTGATTATCAACAATCAATTTAATTTTAACGCCCGCAGGAACAATAATTTCAGCAGGAGAAATTTTATGATCTTTAATCACAATCTCATAAAATTCTTTTTTCTCCGGTTCTGCATCTGCTTGCTGCTCATCAATTTTTAATGCGGCAACAGCGGCCTTTAATTTAACAAACCATTCGCGCGTAATCACTTCTTCACCATTTTCAGAGGCAAAGTGGATTGCTTGAACAGCTTCATCAACCGCATCCGTTTGATCTGTTGAGGCCGATTTTTGTGCAATAATATAATCAATACCGGCTTCCAAAGAATAGCTTAACTCGTGGATATGCTCTAAATCAGTAAATTCAAGCTCACCCTCATTCTTCAGAATCTCTCCAATCTCACCAATTTTTTCGTTTAACACTTCAACGCCATGCGCGGATGATTCAATAACTGTGCCTTTATAATGATGGGTTCTTTCCTCTTTCGGGGCATCGTCATTGGCAAATACAAAACATGGCGCGCCTATGGCCAGTACAGAAATACTTAAAACAGTCATTAATTTTTTCATTGAAGCTAATCTTTCCTGATAGTGATAATGATTATCAACCTTAATAACGGAGCCACCCTATAAAAGCAAGTGCGAATCATTATCGCCATGACTTAGGTCAAATTGTCTTGATCTCTGTATAGTTAATGTTTATAAGCATCATTGGAAAGTCGGTACGGGCAGACGCTCGCTTGTAGCCCGGTCAGATCCGAAAGGAAGCAGCCACCAACGAATTCTCTGGGTCGTATTCGGCTTTCCACCTTTATATCCCCCTTTATTAACCACTCTGAAATATTTGCCATATAATATGGTATTTGAGCAATTGCCACTTTTTTGATATAATTTACGTGAATATATCAATAACGGGGAGGTTATTATATGGCAGATTTAGCAAAGCAAATGAAGGATTACCGCCTGACAACAGCGCAAATTATTTACCACATGCCCGATCATCAAAATGTCTTACAAGAATTTATCTGGCAAGAATATGATCTGGCTCCGGATTACCCCAGCTTAAAAAACTTCGTCAATTTCTGGGTCGAAAAAATTGAAGGCAAACTACATTCCGTTTATATCGCTAAACAATCACTCATTACCCCAGGTGATTATCGATTTGCCGAATGGCAGGGAACATTGCAATAATCAAACTTAATCAGGGTTTTTTGCCAAAGCAACCTTAAGCCCATCCAAGGTTTCATCCAGTATAATCTGACATGAAAGCCTTGAGTTTTCCTGAATATCAAAGGCTTCATCAAGCATTTCTTCTTCATCCGCGCGCATAGGCGGAATTTTATCAATCCATGCGCCATCAACATAAACGTGGCATGTTGCACAAGAACATGCACCGCCGCATTCAGCCTTAATGGGCAATCCGTATTCACGGATAATTTCCATGACACGCCAACCTTCAATGGCTTCAAGCTCATGCGCTTCGCCATTCAAATCACTGACAATAATCTTCATTCTGTATTCTTTTTGCCATTTAATATTTCATTAAAACCAAAGGCCATGGCAACCGCTTGAACAGATAAAATTACTGTTTCTGAAAATCCTTCAACCACTGCCCGCATAAGAATATAAGACACGCCGCCTTGCGGGAAAGGTATAATCAAAATATTCATCGCCCCTATAAACAAAATAAACAACGGGAAAAAGCAAATAAACCATGTTGCAAGCATAGGAGCACAAATTTGAAAACCAGATATACGTTTTAGAAAACGAAGTGGTTCAACCCCCATTGCCAATGGAATAAAAAGGAAAAACAAACGAAAGACCCAAACCATCATCGCCAGAAAACCAAACATCAAAATACCGCCAATCAGTGGCGGCAGCCCCGGCGCAGACGGTTCCTGCGCTACTGTTGCTTCCAAACCCGGTATCATGTCCATCATACTACCTGAAAAACCAAGCTGTATTACCTTAATTAAAAGATAGAGAATAATAGCCGCCTTATACGATCTTAAACGATCCATCCAGCCAAAATAAGGCTCCACAAGCGGTTTTCCATCCGGCATAGGAATAGTTTTTCCCCATATAAATATAGGCTCTCGGTAAAGGGTAAATCGAATAAGACCAATGATAAATATTGCTTCGAGAACATTACCGGGCAAAGAAATCAAGCCCTGCATCAAGAATTTAGTCTCTGCCCCGAACACAATAATTGCAAGGATACAGGCCGTTTTTACAAAGAAAACAGGAATAGCAACACGGAATAAATAAGAACGCTCAAACCATATGGCTTCATAGCCTTTGGCCGATGCGTCAATAAAATCAAAACTTGCCATTCATCTATTCCCAGTTTATCTCATTAGATAGACGCAACGCTAACACATTAACTCTGCGATATTAAGCCCTGATCATGCAAGAAGATAAAGAAATTAGAATCACCCGATCACATTTAAAGGCGCTTGCCAATTGGCTGTTCTTTTGCTGTGCCAGTGTATTTTGCATGATTATCGTTGGGGCAATTACACGGCTGAGCGAATCCGGCCTTTCAATAGTCGAGTGGAAACCCCTGATCGGCGCAATCCCACCATTAAATGAAGCCGAATGGAATCGGGTTTTTGATTTATATAAAGGTTCACCTGAATTTAAGCTTAATAATTCATGGATGGCTTTATCGGACTTCAAAGAAATCTTCTTCTGGGAATGGCTTCATCGTTTATGGGGACGAATGATTGGTATTTTCTATGCACTGCCCTTTTTATTCTTTCTTATACGCGGGTGGATCCCAGCGGGATATAAGCTCAAGCTGATCGGCCTGTTCTTTCTTGGCGGCGCGCAAGGATTTATGGGATGGTATATGGTCAAAAGCGGGCTTGTTGATATGCCTGCCGTATCGCATTACCGTTTAGCCGCGCATCTGTCATTAGCCCTCATAATTTATGGCTTTATGCTGTGGCTGGCACTTAGTTTTTACAAAAAGCATAAAGGCACAGAATCTAAGCCCGATGCTGCCTTATCTTTCCATGGATTTATAACCTTATTTGCATTAATCATCACCATTTTATGGGGCGCGTTTACCGCAGGACTTGATGCTGGCCTGGTTTATAATGATACTTTCCCCAAAATGGGGCCGAACTGGATTCCTGATGAAGTTTCGTTCTATAAACCTCTATGGCTTAATTTCTTTGAAAATCATGCGGGAGTTCAGTTCGTGCATCGTTGGTTGGCCATATCAACTTTTGTTATAGTCCTTAGCTTCGCCCTGCACGGTTTAAAAAAACAACGCCGCGAATTTTGCTTTCCAATGATCGGGGCATTTGTTTTTATTCAACTGGGTTTGGGAATTTTAACTCTGCTCTCAGGTGTATCTTTACCAATTGCCGTGGCGCATCAAGGCGGCGCGGTTATTCTGCTCACCTTGCTTATCTGCTCTCTACATACGGTAAGATTTAAGCAGCCTTAACCATCGCCACACTGTTAAACAGGGTTTTATATTCAATGCGCTCTGACTGTATGACGGGTTTCAGTGTTTCTGCTATGATTTCTTCTGCCTGTTGCATAATAGAAGGCGCAGTATTTTGAACGGCCGCGCCCCCTTGTAAAACCTCACCTAAATCAGAAGATGTTTGTAACGGCTCTTGCAGTGATGGTGGCGCAATTGGTTTTACGTCATTGATAGAATCTGTTGATACCCCTTCAGTTAATACAGCCTTTTTTTCGGCGGTAGCGGGCATATCTATCGGGCGAATATCATCCAAATCAATACTATGTTCTCTTTTCTCTTCCGCAGGCAAGGGCGGTATTTCAACGGGCTTTGCACTGATCGTTTCAATTGGCTTAATATCATCCATAGGATCGGCAGAGCTTTCAGATAAAACCTCATCCGTATCCGACGCAACGTCTGGCTCTGATGCTTCAATCGGTTGCGCATCATCTACTTCATCATGAATGCTATTACTCAAAATTTCTTTTTCTTCGGAGGACAAAGCCGTTTCCTCAGGCGAAGATGGTTGGCGATTTTCTTTTGCAGATTCGGCGGAATAAGCGCGCTTTGCCTCATCATCACGATCGACATCGTCCTGATCTGATTGTGCTTGAGAATCTTTACTTGATTGCGTTATCGCCAAAGCCCCGGGGCGAACACGCTCTATAATATCAGGGGCATATAAATATTGTGACAAATCTGATCCGAATTGATCAATAACTTCACCAACATATTCAAAATTCAACATTCCTGAATCAACACTACGAACAAGCAGTTCATCAATTGTATTTCGTAACAATATGCGGCGTTGATTTGCTTCGTCTTCTAAAGTTCTACGAAATTCCCAATCTGTTGGGCCTTCATTATCATATTCAATAAGTGTTGCACCAAAAAGATATAAGGCAACATCCGGCCACACATCACGGAATTTATTACGTCCGCTTGCGTTCCCGTCAATATAAAGCAAAGCCAAAGCATCAGATAGCTCCTGCATTTTAGGGCTAAATGCCGCTAAATTATCAGATTTTGGCTTTTCTTCTTTATCTGTATTGATCAAAACGTCTGACATCAAAACGCCCTTTTAATTTTTTTGGATACACTCAGATATAATTTTATAGATGTATCTATAAAAACACATAATACACATCCGCAAAAGAATAAAACATATTGCTATGCATATAATTTAAACGAACACATACATAGTTTTATACTGCCTACGTTAAGATGAACTTAAAAAGGCTTTTAATTTTTGATTACTTTATTCTAAAATATTATTTGTATTGGCTATAGCTATCGATCCTCACCTAAAGTTACATAAAGGTACTCCCTAAGCCAACCTTATGTAATTCTTCATGCGCCATCACCGCATTCTAAAACATGCCATCCCAATCGCTTAGATAATATTTTACAGGCTTTTGTGCCTCTAATGCTGTTTCCTCTGGAATCGAGTGGTGGAGAATATATGCCAATACCGCACTTTCCGGGAACAACAGCCATGATACCGCCACTCACACCACTTTTTGCAGGTAAGCCAACTTCAAAGGCCCACTCCCCCGCGCCATCATATAGCCCACAGGAAAACATAACACTGAGGATATTGCGTACATATTTTCTTTCAAAAACGCGTTCTTTAGTCATGGGACTTACGCCCTTATTGGCTAAAGTTGCGGCAATCACAGAAAGGTCCGTCGCTGTTGTGAGAACAGAGCATTGTTTGAAATACAAATCCAACGCATCATTTGCCGTTTCACCCAAAATGCCATAATGCATAAGCAAATGCGCAATAGCGCGGTTACGATGTCCAGTATCACATTCCGATTGATAGACTTCCATATCGATACTTGGCATTTGCCCAAGAATTCTCTGATACATGGCTAAAATGCTATTTAATTTATGGTCAAGCGACGTTCCTTTTATCATGTCGGTTATAGCGATTGCACCGGCATTGGTCATAGGATTTGGCGGTTTATTTTGAGCATCCAACTTGATAATCGAATTAAAGGCATCGCCTGTTGGCTCAACACCAACCTTTTTTTTCACCACACTGCGTCCATGATCGTGCAAGGCCAACCCATAGGTAAGAACCTTTGAAATAGATTGAATACTGAAAGGAATATCACCATCCCCTATTTTAGAGGAGTTACCTTGCAAATCTGTAATGGTCATACTGAAACTGTTTGGATCAGCTTGTGCCAGCGCAGGAATATAAGTGGCAACATCACCGGAAACATTGCCTTTTAGCTTAGTATACGCTTCTTCTAATGCCAATTTTACGGCCTCAATATCATTCATGTGCGATCCTTTCTTGGGGTAAAAAATGAGAGTGAGCATGTCTGCGCAAATATAGCGAGTAAAATTCATACTGAAGCAGTATTCTTAGTCCTGTGACACGTTTAATCAAGCCTGAAAGCTTAAATATTATCGATTTATGTGATCCATAAATGGTGAATAACACTAGTCATCAGAGTATTAGATGTCGCTAGGCACTCTTGCGCGGTAATAATACACCGCACCCCTACGAAATAAATTAGTATGTCCAGCCA
>CAXBFT010000021.1:0-16003 GCA_963974945.1 uncultured Alphaproteobacteria bacterium | reverse complement strand
CCATTGTTGGCGCAGGCTCAAAACTGATGTTCGTCGGTGACTACACAGCAGGACCAACAGTCAAGGGATGTATTAGTTATTCTGAAGATGATTCTGAACTACAATATTCAGATGATTGTTCGACATATATATCATTCAAAAATCTTGGCGGCGCTTTCGAAAATGCATCTGGTGTTGTCCGCAACAAAGGTACACATGCAACAGACGACTTCGTCTTCGGCTCGTCCCAGCTTAACGATACAGGAACAGCAACTGATGACTCCCGATTCTTCTTTGATAAATCAAAAGGTGCCTTCCGCGCAGGCACTGTATATAGCACTCAATGGGATACCGCTAATGTTGGAGATTATAGTATTGCACTCGGTCAAAGTACAACAGCATCAGGAGAATACTCTGTTGCACTAGGTTCTGGCACAACAGCATCAGGTTATGCAAGTTTCGCAATGGGTGACGGCTCCGAGGCCAGCAGTGATTATAGCGTTGCCTACGGAGAAAATAGTATATCAAGCGGTTTTGCGAGTTTTGCGGCCGGTGAAGGCGTAACCGCTAGCGGCAGCAACAGCGTTGCATTTGGCGCCAACACCACAGCATCAACATTTTACAGTGTTGCTATGGGGTCTAACGCGATCTCTACTGGCAGCGCGTCTCTTGCCATTGGTAGAGACGTCACTGCAAACGGAGACTCAAGCATTGCTCTTGGCAGGGATGCTATAGCTGGCCTTGGTGGCGGTGCCGGTGATTACACTCTGGCGATTGGTCTTGGCGAAACATCCGGGGCGAAACCAGTCGTTAGCGGTGATAGCTCGGTGGGTATCTTTATGGGTGATAACGATGGTGTAAATATCAGCACCGCAAATGTTATGGCCATTATGGGCGGTAAGGTCGGCATAGGAGTCGCAGCCCCCGATGTCGCGCTCGACGTGGATGGCGACATCGAATATAGCGGCACAATCACCGACGTATCGGACATGCGCCTCAAAGATAACATCACGCCGATGGATGATATGCTAAGCCGCCTTGCGCAGGTGGATACCTATTCCTTCACCATGAAAGATGATGAAAATCACCGCGTTGAGTTTGGTGTGATGGCGCAAGAATTGGAGAAAATCTTCCCCGAGCTTGTTCATACCGCCAAAGACGAAATCGGCACGAAATCCGTGAACTATGTCGGCCTGATCGCGCCAATGATCACCGCGACCAAGGAGCTGAAAGCAGAAAATGCAGCCCTTAAAGCCGAACTGACCGAGATCAAAACCGCGCAAGCACAGACAAAGGCATCTCTTACTGAAATAAATGAACAAGTTATGCTGTTGAATAAAATGGCCGGCAAGAATGTTGAAAAAGCATCAGTAAACAGCTTGCTTATGCTGCTTATGGGTCTATTGGGCGGCGCGGCTCTGATCGTCTTTATCCAACGCCGCAAAGCATAGGGGGACATTGCGCATGAATCCCCCCCCGTCATTGCGAGGAGCAAAAACGACGAAGCAGCAATCCATAAGACCATGGATCGCCTCACTCACACTCGCAATGGCACTCATAATACCATTCTTCCCCCATGCCGCGCAGGCGCAGGATATAACATCGGGTCTTACAGCGCATTGGACTTTGGATGAGACAAGCGGAAGCTCCATTGCGGATTCAGCCGGATCAAATACAGGAACATGGACAGATGGAACGGGCAATAACGTTGCCGAAGAAGCAACAACAAGCGCATTCGGTAACGCATTAAATTTTGATGGCTCCAACGATAAAATCACCATAGCCGATAGCGCGACCTTCAGCTTTACAGGAGATTTTACAATTTCTGCGTGGGTTAAACACTCAGGCGCAGCAGAATCATCAGGCAGTGGTGATGGTTGGCGTATAATTTCACAGCAATCTAATAGCGGCGGCTTGCATTTTTTATTACGTATTATAGACACTAGCGGTGGCACAAATGGCTTGGCGCAATTTAGTTTTAACACCGGAAGCGGTATACATACGATAAGCAGTACGACAAATGTAAAAGATGGAAACTGGCACCTTATTACAGGTATGAGACAAGGCTCTGATATACTTATATATGTTGATGACACCTTAGAAAACACTGTTTCAGGGGTAGAAACCGGAACATATAATATCAGCGCCCCAGCATATATCAGCTCATATAAAGGTGGATCACAAGAATATTTTTCAGGATATATTGATGATATAAAAATTTATTCGCGCGCCCTCAGCGCCGCTGATATAACAGCGCTCTATGAAGCCAGTTTTAATTGCACCCCTCCGGCGGGAAAAACGGGTGAAATGATCTTCAATGACGACACCAAGAGCATGCAATATTGCAACGGCACAAACTGGGTAGGAATCGGCCCAGATTCTAGCGTAACCAATGGCCTCGTTGGCCACTGGAAACTCGATGAAACCAGCGGCGCGGCAATCGCCGATGAAACTGGCACATATAACGGCACGTGGAGTGACGGCAGCGGCAACGACGTCGCCGAAGAAACAAGTGCAGGTCAAATCGGCACGGCTTTCGATTTTGATAGCGCAGACGACATGGTCCAACTCCCCAACCTTCTTGCCAATGAAGACCCAGAACCATTCACCGTCTGCGCATGGTTCAATGCCAGTTCACTACATAACGGAACTATTTGGAATTATGCAGCCCAGGCTTTCAACAATTTTGACAGGATTATAACACTAGGCGTCAAAAGCAGCGGCGTTGTATTCGCAGGAAAAGAAGACCAAGACGCAGAATCGAGTACAACCTATACCGCAGATTCATGGAATCATATTTGTGGTATTTTTGCTGCAAACGGTGATCGTAAAGTCTACCTCAATGCAGGTGGCTTAGGCACAGACACAACAAATCGCGGAGCCAATAACCTTAACCGCATGGCCATCGGCGCACGTTGGGGAGACAGCTCTAGCAGATTTTTCGACGGAAAAATCGACGATGTCCGCATCTATGACCGCGTCCTCTCCGCCGCCGAAATCAGTAAAATCTACGGACAAAGCACCCTAAGCTGCACTGGCACAGGGCCGCTCACACTCGAGGCAACCATAGACACATCGGGAAAGGCCAATAGAATATGGCTTCAAGACGGCTATATTTTTCTTTCTGATCAATCCACAGTTAACGCTTACACCTTTGATGGATCCACCTTCACACCAGTCGGCACCCCCTATGATAATAGCGGACTTTCTGTTGGTATCTGGGGCGATGGTGAATATATTTATTTCACCACAGGCTACGGCCATGCCCTCTACGCCGCAACATTTGATGGCTCTACCTTCACCATCATAGATACGATCGCTCTAACTGATCGCCCCTATTCTCTCATCGGTGATGGCGAATATATCTATGTCGCGGAATCCGCAAATGGCGTCGTGGCCTATCGTTTTGACGGCACATCACTCACACCAGTCGGATCATGGGCTGGATTAAACGGAAGAAATGTCTTCGTCAATAATGGCTATGTTTACCTCACCTCAGCAGACGGCATATTTTCTATTTTACGGTTTAACGGCTCCACCTTCACCGAAATTGCCACATACGACTCCCCCTCTGCGGTAGGAAGCCCGGTTCTCGATTTTGATGGGCAAACAATTTTCGTGGCCTTTATCTCCAACGGCACCGCCGTCACCGCGCTCAATTTTGACGGCACAACCATCACCGAGATCGACAATAGCAGCGCCAGTGGCTTTGGCTCTAGCATATGGCATAACGGCACAAATGTTTATGCCACAAGATCCAGCGGCGGCATCGCTATTTTTTCCTTTGATGGCACAGACCTAACCTATTTAGAGACATCAACGGACGGTAGTACTAACTACACATATGTCACTGGCGACGGGCGCTATATATATCAGGCCGACGACACCGCTGGCCTTCACGCTTATTCAGGCTATTCCGATTGCTATTGCGCCCAACCATCCTTGCCCAAAGCCTCGCTCATCTTCAACGACACCCACGACGTCATGCAGTACTGCAACGGCGTTGACTGGATCGCGATGGGCCCGCCCGGTAACGGCGGCGCAGGCTGCTCAAGCCCTTCCGGTTTGCCAGCCGAGCTGATCTACAATTCTGACCTCAACATCCTGCAATATTGCGAAGGCGACGAATGGATCGCCATGACACCCAAAATCGAAGACCAGCTCGCAAGCGGCCTCGTCGGTTACTGGAAACTTGATGAGACAAGCGGAGCAGCTATCACCGATAGCTCAGGCAACAGCAATAACGGTGTATGGAGCGATGGCGTAGATAATGATGTCACCGGTGAGACCATCTCTGCCCCTGTCGGCAAAGGGTTAAGTGTTGATGGCTCCAATGATTTAATCACCGTTCCCCATGATGCAACACTGGACATCAGCACGGGTTATACGATAAGCAGCTGGGTTTATTTTGACAGCAGCCAATCGACAAGCCCTATAACCCCCTCTCTTATCGGCAAAAATAATGGTGGTGGCTGGGGAAGTGGGTGGTTGGTCGGACGTACGAGCGGCGGCGGAAACGTTGTCGGCGGAAAAATTCGCCTCTCAGTTCAACATGATAGAAATATGAATTCGCCGAATGCTGACTATTCCGGATGGCACTACCCTGTCGATACATGGGATTATGTTACCGTTTCATGGGATGGAACGAATGTTAAATATTATCTAAACGGTGCTTTAGTTGACACCGGAACCGTTACAATACCACCGAGTACAAGCAGTGGCGACCTCACCATTGGTTACGCGCGCTCCAACTGGTATAACACATATCATGATGGTTATATCGACGACATGCGCCTCTATAACCGCGCCCTTTCCGAAGCCGAAATTACGGCGCTTTACGCCCTCGGCACCGACCCTTGCAGCAGATCGCCCGCTATTGGCACAACATGCTTCGATGGTTCCGTCTACGTTGGTCTCACGCAAGATGGAAACGTACCAATTTACACAACATCTGCGACCTATGAGACGACAGATAGCTATAATGATGGCAACACAAACTATTCACGTTTAGATACATGTTACGGAGGCGCTGGATCACAATGGAAAGGGGAATGCATGACAGCAGCAATGATCGCCATGGACTCTGATGATATTGCAGCAGGGTTCCAGCCGCATAATGCCGCTGTTTATTGTGATTCTCTTTCAGCACACGGCCATAGCGACTGGTATTTGCCTTCTCTTAATGAATTGCTGCTTTTCTGGAATGGCGGAGCGCCCGTTGGCGGTGTATTAACAGACGGCACAAATTATCACAGCTCAAATGAACGAAACAGAGTAGAAATATGGCAAGTACATTTTGACGATGGTGGTATTAATGGTGGCAATACAAAAGAGCATGCGGCCCCCATACGGTGCGTAAGAAAGCTATAGATAAAACAAACGCACACCATAGAGTTATATAACTTCCTTAAGCTGTTTTATTGCTGTTTTATAAGCTTCCGGATTAGATTTTTTGAGCGTTTCAAGCGCAGAAATAATGCCGTAAATCCCATTCGCCCCCAACTGCTCCAGCGCGGCTTGCTCTTTATGAACTTTGATTTCATTTTTCATCTTCTGAAATTTCTTGATAATCTGATCATGATGATTCGTTATCTTCCCCTCTGGAATAAAGCTAATCATCATTTCCAGCATATCTTCAATGACATCAAGTTGCATACCATAGCCGGCAACCTCGCTCACAATGCTTTGCTCTAATTTGGGGTTGCGGCTTTTATAATTGGTGATATTAATCAGACCATTTTGGTTTTGATTGGCGCTACCCTCAAACCACCAACTCCACGGATTGATAGACTGGGCAAGGTTTTCAGGTGTAAACGGGTTTTTAAATAACTTATCTTGTGAAGAATTCGGCATAGGCGTAACCTCCTGTTCGCGCATTATCATACACTTAGAATGCCGACGGATCATATTACTGTCAATGTGAGGTTAGGATTGTTGCGCAAACATATCCGGCGGCGGAAGTTCGGACGTTGATATTTCCTGATGACGAAGCCTGCCCCAAATATAGGATGGGGCTCCGCATTTTATATCGGCGATGGCCGTATTTTTACATTGGCCATAGTCATGCTCTAACGCCTGCACCCTTGCTATAACGTCCTGTGTTTTCAAACCAAGAACATCATGATCCAATTGATCAAAATATTTTGTTGTGCTGTTTTGCGGTAAATAGGCCATTAACGCCGCCCATGTTATATGGCGCATATTTTGGCTTATCTCTTCCTTAGTGGTATGGGGGGCATCTTTCATATAGCGTGCGAAATTAAGCTCATAAATATGAAGGGCATGACGTTCATAGAATTCACGATGTGCACCTTCATACCATCGCGCAAATGTTTTGGCTGCTGCGCGTGCCTCATCCATGCCGTTTTTTAAATCGGCATCATAGGCCTGCGCCATATATCCAAAATCAGGATGGGATAATGCGCCGCGCCAACCATGTCCTGTGCCGTTTTTCTTAATCGCCCAACAGCTTCGGATTGTTTCTGTTTGCGCCCAAGCCTCACAAAACGATATAGCGACAATATCGCTGTACGCGTCCAAAGCAATGGGAAACACCTCCTGCTCTTGCAATGGAAGGAAATATAAACCACACATATCTTGATATACATGCATAATCTCATGCATAAAATCATGCACACGCCGGCCCTTCGATGCAAAGAATGGAATGGTTATATGCGCTTTTATATGACCACTCTCCGCCATAGCCCAAAATCCTTTGGCAAAGGCGGCTTGCTTTTCGGGTGTCTCCAAACGCTCTGTCGATAAAGCAGAAGGATGATAGGCCCCCGCCCCCCTTACAGGAGAAAAAGAAATATCAATGCCGTAATCTGAAAGGCTATGCAATGTGTCAGCAAAAAACTGATCTTGGAATGCAAAATCAAATAAAGCTTTGCGCCGCATCTTGGCAAATATGTCATATTTAAAACGCATGATTGGTATTCTAATTGGAAACTATGCTAAACGACACCAAAAATTATACATTGAAGAAAAAATGTCTTTATTTTTTTCTTCGTATTTATTCCAAGATAACAAATCAATCGCGCCCGGATCATTTTTATTCTTGATCAGATAATCTTTAATAATCTTATCTGAAATATGGAATTTTAAAAACTCCAAATTAGAATCATCTAGAATTGTTTTAATTTGAAGAAGGTTAAATTGATGCTCATTCACATGAAATAACAAGTCCTTGCATTCAGTCAAAGTATAATAGTCGAAAAAGAATTGAATATTCTTAATCTCTTTATACTTTAGATAATTAGTGATGCTTCCTCTAAATGCTCTGATAGATTCAGAATCTGACCCAATTTTATTTTCTTCGATAAAATTACGTGCAACATTTATAGCCCATCTGGCATGCTCACTATATAATGCAATTCGCATCAAGCCCTTGGGCTTTAATAAGCCAGTCAGAACTTTCCAACCTGCCATTGGATCATCCATATGGTGCAAAACACCTGCACTAGAAATATAATCAAAACGCTCTTCTATCTTATCCAGTTTCATAATATCAGCTTGCATAAACTTGATATTATTTATACCCAATTTTTGCGTACGATGAATAGCATAAGCTAAGCTTGTCAAACTAAGATCAACCGCAGTGATTTGAGCATCCGGAAAAGCATAAGCCATTTCAGCAGCCTCTTTACCCGTTCCACATCCTGCAATCAATATTCGCGTTTTTCGGCCGATCAAATGCCCCTCAATCTCTTGAGAAGCCATGATTTTTGCACAACTACGCCAGCGCGGATAAGGGAATTCCTCATATTGTTCTTTAACAGCTTTAGAAATTTTATCATCAATTTCTGTAAAGACATGAATGGTCTTCTTAATCTCTTGCTGCTCAAAATAATCAAGGATTTGTATTTTAGGTATTTGAGAGACATGCTCCCCACCCTCAAGTTTTTGTGCAATCTCTTTAGCATTCTTCAAGAAGAATAAGGGCTCATAACAACCAAAACATGCCAATTCAGCCAATGACACATCATTAGCTTTGGTTTCAATCTTGTCATTTAATGCCTCAACCAATTTTTTTTCATCATTTGATACATTAAAAATATAATCTGTAAATTCACAATATTTCAAAAGCGCGCATGTGATAAGATCAATATCAGATGGATCAGAGAATATTTCGGTGCCCTCTGATACCGCTTCAAGCATATAACGTCTTAAAAATACAAACCAACGCTCAAAATCAATATCTGCAACAATAAACTTTCCAAGTCCGGTTAAGAATAAAGGATCAATCAACCCATTAAGATGGGGTAATGCGTTGAGACCATCTTTAAATGATTTATAATCCTTATATTTTGATAAAGCATAATAAGGTGAAAACGTCGGATATGAACGAATAAGGCTAAGCCATGCAAGGTAAAGATTACCTGTATCTATATCATCTAATTCAAGAGCGGTCGTCAGCGCATTCATAACATTATCACTGGACTTTTTTATCACCACACCGGACATTTTATAGACAAGTTTTTGCTTATATTGCTCATTCTCCGGGTTATGGGATACGGCAAAAGCGTAGCTTTCTATCGCTTGGAAAAGCTGGCCTGTAGAAGAGTATATATCTCCCAGAGCTTCATAAGCCTCATCATAATGATGATCCTCTTTAATAGCTTTCATCAAATTTTGAACAGCCTTTAAAATATGACCTTGCGCAAAATAAACCTTGCCGATACCGAAATAAGCTTCTTTTTTAAAGCCGGCATCTAAATGAAATTGAAAAAGGCTTAGAGCATCATCATATGTTCCTGCATTATAAGATTTCCAAGCATCACCGCATTTTTTGTCAGCCACAAAAGATAGATCTAAATTTTTTATCATTTGACTTAATAACTCTGGAAACCGTATTTATTATAAAGACCGGCAGGCTTATCATTATCTAGCTTATAATAAACATAGAACATGCCATTTTCCTCTGATGTTGTGATTTCAAAAACATAATCAACAAACTGCAAAACACGGCGTTGGTCAACGCTTGAAAGAAGGAAAAATCCTTCTCCGACTTCTAGAACAGGGATATTCTTACCGTCTGAATACTGATCCGTCAGAATGCCTGCTGCGTATAAATCGCGCATAATACGACGCGAATCACCTGCATCTTTTTCCCATGCTTCGGGTGTCCATGTATCACCATCCCATAAAGAACGCTGATGCAACTGCTGTTGCCCGATATAAGGTTGGAAATCAGTGTTTTGCCAATTGCTAGGCCACCATTTCCAAGATTCTGCATGAGATTGGGCTGAAAACCCAGCGGATGTAATTAAGACAAGAAGACAAAAACCAACAAAACGCATTATATATATTCCTTATTCATTCCCTTATATGGTCTATCAATACCATTTTAACGAATAATATGGTATCCTAAAATTATGATTAATGCCATTGGAATAGCACTTTCGGGATTAAATGCAGCGTCGTCACGCTTAAACGCCAGCGCATCGAACATTGCTAACGTCTCTACGGCGGGGTCTTTGACCGATAAAAGCAACGCGCCTTACACACCATTAACGGCGCAAAGCAAGGCGGTAGATATTCCGGGCGGCGTACAAACACAATATAGCCCAAAGTCGCAGCCCTTTACCCCCGCATATGATCCTGATTCGCCCTTTGCCGATGAAAATGGATATATTGGCGTACCTAATGTCGATTTGGCCGAAGAAGCCGTAAATATGAAACTGGCGGCGTTATCCTATAAAGCAAACTTAAGCGTCATTGAAACGGTCAGTGATATGTTTCAAGAGCTTCTTGATAGCGTTGATAAACAGGTCTAACCTCGCTTTTCCCCTTGATTACTCTATTGTCTTACTGACACAATACTCTCCATGAAAATTGTTTTCTTTGGCTATGATTATACACTCGACATTTTGCAACGCCTTATCGCGGATGAACATGAGATCGCGCAAATTTTTACATTCCCATGCGACAATGTTTTCTCAAGCCACATAGAGATCCAACAATTCGCCAATTATCACGAAATCCCAATTACCGATGAGGCGATAAATCCAAGCCATATAGATGTGCTTGTTCAACAAGGCTGCACTTTATTTTTATCCGCAGGTTACCCGCACAAAATACCGCCTCTGCCCGATGATGTTTATGGCATGAATATGCATCCGGCGCTATTGCCACGTGTACGCGGCATTATGCCCCTGCCCTATGTCATTATGAACGAGCCCAAAGCAGCAGGTTTTACCTTACATAAATTAGCGCTAAATTTTGATTGCGGAGATATTATCTACCAAGATTTCATTTCCATTGACGCGCATACGGATGTTGAAACACTCTCCGCAAAAATTGCCGTACGCGCCCCTGATACTATATCAAAAGTTGTCGCGGACATAGATAGTTTCTGGGCAAGCGCATCCCCTCAAGATGAGGATCAAGCCAGT
This sequence comes from uncultured Alphaproteobacteria bacterium, assembly GCA_963974945.1. Taxonomy (GTDB): domain Bacteria; phylum Pseudomonadota; class Alphaproteobacteria; order Micavibrionales; family Micavibrionaceae; genus UBA1672. The sequence continues at coordinate 5,627 of CAXBFT010000021.1, read as the reverse complement.
ACCTATGACACCCCTGATGAAGATATGCGGCAAATAAAATGGGAAGATACGCCAACAACCACCGCGACTAAAGGGCGCGCTTTTGGGCGTTTTGGTGTCATTGCAAAGGTCGAGAACGATTTCGGGCAAAGCCAAAACCTTGCTGTTTTCAACCTCAGTACATGGGAAGAGCCGCACGACCACAAACAAGGGAAACTTATCAGATCAAGCAACAGAGAGATTGTCATTGCCATTCAAGACGGTTATGTTTGCTTGAAAGAATTTCAAGTTTTATAGTATTACTCACCACCTTTAAGATCACCTCACATCATTGTGGAATATTCATGCGTATCCTTACCTCATACTTAAACATCTTACTTTTTGTCATCAGCCTATGCTTTTCTACAAACGCATTTGCGTTAGATGTCGAAGACGTTCGTTTCGGTGTTCATACTGAAAATATTCGTATGGTTTTAGATTTAAGTGATGTAGCTGATTTTCGTGCTTTTACCCTTTCATCCCCTTACAGAATTGTCATAGACCTGCCAGATTTTGAATGGAATGCGGGCCAAGTAAAACGCCCGGAGCAAAGCAAAGTATCTAATATCAGACAGGGAAAACTATCCCCCGGAATATCACGGATTGTCTTTGATTTAGATCAGCCCGCCGTTATTCAATCTGCCTTCTTACTCCCCAAAAATGCGGCGAAGGAAAACCGCATTGTGATCGATTATCGCCTGTCCAATGTAAAAGATTTTGAAAAGGCAAAAAGCAATATCCATGGCACACTGCAAGTCGGCTCCTCACCTGTAGATGTCCCCACATCCGCGAACAATGTACCTACCCCACCTAATAATGATAAACGCCCCACGCAATTTACTGGTGAAAAGCCACTGGTAATCATTGATCCAGGCCATGGCGGCCAAGACCCTGGAGCTATTGGAGCAGGTAAAATATATGAAAAGCATATTGTCCTTTCTCTGGCTAAACAGCTTGAAAAGAAACTTCTCGACAGTGGCAAATACCGCGTTAAACTGACACGATCAAGCGATGTTTTCATTCGCCTCAAAGATCGCGTTAAATTTGCGCGCAAATATGGCGGAGATATATTTATTTCAATCCATGCCGATTCGATTCATAAACCGGATGTTCATGGCACATCTATATATACCCTTTCTAAAAAAGCATCTGACGCACAAACAGCAAAACTTGCAGAGAAAGAGAATCAGGCCGATATGATGGCAGGGGTAGATTTTGTGGTTGAAGATGAACAAGTAGCATTTATCCTTGGGGATTTTTTAATGAATGATACAATGAATCAATCTAAGTTTTTGGCAAATACGCTTGTATCACAATTTCAAAACTCACATCTTACAACCCTTCAAACACCGCACCGATATGCGGGATTTGCCGTGTTAAAAGCACCTGATATCCCCTCCGTTTTGATAGAGGCTGGATTTGTCTCTAACCGCGCAGAGGCACAGCGTTTAATGCAAAAAGATCATCAAATAAAGGTGGCAACGACAATTAAAAATGGCATTGATGCTTATTTTGATTACGTCCATAATAATGAAAAAAATTAATTCGCCCATTGGTACAGTACAGAAGTGTTGCAGATTTGCACTAGCCTGATGAAGTATTTCAAAAAGCATAAAAATAACTTGAAATAATAACTACATAGTTTAAGTACTCTAAGTAGATTTTAGAATTTTGCCATTTGGTGGGGTTTCTATAAAAAAAACATGATTAGGATAAGGAATTTATATAATGAAAAAAGTAATCGCAACTTTTTGCTTAGTTGGATCAACAATCGCTCTTTCTGCTTGTGGTACAACCGGCATGGGTGACGTAGATACAGCTCCTCCATACACAATGGAACGCACAGCATCTGGAACAAAAAAAGTAGCTCCTGCTCCAGTTCCTACTCCAATTGCACCTGCGGAAACAGTTTTCCAACGCGCACAAACAAAATAATATACCATTTTGTTTAAATAATATTTTTAAAAAGACTGTCCTTGTGGCGGTCTTTTTTATTATATATAAATATAAATCATCGATTTACTTTATTGACTGATAAAGCATGAGAGACATAGCATCAATAAACCACGAATAAAGATGCAAGAATAAATGAACATGACGGTATAAAATATTAAGCAGAAAGCACATCAGAGTATGAAATCTTTTCTTTCGGTTCTCACCTTCTTTTTAGTCAATGCTCTTGGCTTTAACATTGGCCCTGTTTTTTATATTTTAACCTTGAAATATGAATGGGTTGATACCGCGTCAGAGAGCTTTAACCCGATTGGCCTCCAAAATGATTTGGTTAATATGCCAACATTCATCTGGCTTGCTTGCGCTTTATTCAGCTTTGCATTTTTCTTTATGAAGGGGATATGGCGAAAAGTATTCCTCTTTGCGCCTGTTGTAATCCCACTTTTTGCAACGTTGATCTTGCTTCAACGCCACATGTAGAAAAACTTCTACTGATTTAAGAATATATCTTTTTCTTCCTCAACATCACCACCACGCGGCGCATCGATGATATCAATAGCGTCTTTCTTTGCTGTTTTCTCGGGGCTGCGTTCAGGTTTTTTAACAACAAGCTCGGCAGCAATAATAGGTTTAGCCTCAACAGCCTCAGCGTCCATCACAGCAGAATCATCCTCTTCATCATTTACGGCGGATTGTGCATCATCAAAATAACGTGCAATTCGAATAGGGTATCCTTTGCGCTCTCTTAATGCCGTGCGAATACGTGGCCAGTTTAAAAACTCTGCATACCTTCCCGCGCGATCAACGATCATATCCATATCGGCTTCGGTAAAGCTTTGATTTTCGACCTCACCACTAATTTCCATTTTAATGGCTTGCTCCATATCAGGATGCGCCTCAAGAAATAGCTCATTCCCAATCCATGCCACTTTAATAGGCTGATTAACCACATTTACCTTTGTCCCAACAGGCACTTGTCCAAAAAATTTAATAACATCTTCCGGATACATACGAATACATCCGCTGCTCACTCGACGGCCAATACCATAAGGCTTATTCGTACCGTGCATCGCATATGTTGGCCATCCAAAATATAACGCATGCGTTCCTAATGGGTTATCCGGCCCTGCCTGAACAACACGCGGAAGGTCGGGGTTTTCCTTATGCATACGAGGTGTAGGAGTCCATGTCGGCCCCTCTTTCTTACGAATGATAGATGTTGTCCCCAATGGTGTTGCCAGTCCCTCACGGCCAATACCGATCGGATAAGTATAAGGTGCATCATCGCCATTTAAAAATGCAAAAACCCGCATTTCAGGTAGATTAATTACAATTCCTTCACGCGACGCATCAGGAAGCAAGTGACGTTTGGGCAGAATCACCTTCGTGCCCTTTCCGGGAATCCAAGGATCAAGCTCAGGATTTGCCGCGCGAACTTCTACAAAACCAAGCCCCTCACGGCGTGCCAAATGCACCAATGTATCTTCATAAACCGCCGTATATGTTTCCATTTCACCAATATAGTTTTTGTCATAGGCCGCAAAAACGGATGTTGATGCCATGAAGGCCGTCGCACCGATGCAAGCAAATAAACTAATTTTAGACAATAAAGAGCACATAGACGAAATCCTGTTTATAATGATGGGCTATACATTACATAATTTTTGCAAAGAAATATGCACCTTATTTACATTTTTTTTATAAAATAGGTGATATTATTTACAATAACAGTTCGACTTCTGCTTTTAGCTTTTCATATGCCCTGTCGAACACACCGCTCTTGGCAATACGTCCCTTCCCCTGCTTATACAATTCAAACATGGTTGCGCGCGGGCCGACTTTACGGATAACAAATTGCAAATAAGGCGCATGATGAGTGGACTGGTAATAGGTATAACAAACGACCCCCTCATCGAAATCACAATCAACGGCGCGATGCGTTAAACTACGTGATAAAGAGGCAGAACAATATAGCTGATCCAGCTTACGAAATTGGCCCTGTGAAAAGCCTGCAGGTTGAGAAAATTCGGGATTAGTGATGACTTCAAATACCATAAATTCTATGATAGCAAATTATTGACAAAAAGGGAAGAAAACCATGGCTTTACTGCACACACCCGAAAGAAAAAATAATTTTTTTGCGCCGAATTTTACGCTTAAAAACATTGATGGTCGCATGATAACGCAAAATGCATGCCATGGTGAGCATGGACTTTTGGTGATGTTTATCTGCAATCACTGCCCTTATGTCTTGGCGATTATTGAACGCCTTTCGCAAACATGTAAGGCATTAACGCATGAAGAGATCGGTTGCGTGGCAATTATGTCCAATGATGCCGATGCCTATCCGCAAGACTCATTTGAAAACATGAAATCCTTTGCCAAAACATATGATTTCACATTTCCTTATCTGTATGATGAAACCCAAGATATTGCCCGTGCCTATGACGCAGTTTGCACGCCTGATTTTTTTGGCTTTGATAAAGACGGCATTTTACAATATCGCGGACGACTAGATAGCGCCGCCAATAAAAACCCCGATGAAAAAACAGTGCCAGAACTTTATAATGCCATGCTCTCCATCAAAGAAGAGAAAGCACTTATAGGGCTACAACACCCCTCTATGGGATGCTCTATCAAATGGAAAAAACACTAACCCCAAGAAGATTGCGCTTTTTCATCAAAAACACTGGTTTAGTCTATAAATTTGAGTACAATGCGCATATCAAAATATAGAAGAAGGTTAGTAGACAGATGTCGGACTTAATTATTGAAGTCGAAGAAGCAATGAAACAAGAGCGTTTAGAAAAGCTCTGGGAAAAATATGGCAGCTTACTCATCAGCTTCCTCCTTGCTATTGTCTTAGGCACAGCCCTTAATTCCGGCTATAAGTCTTGGAAAACTTCAAAAAATGAGAAACAAACCGCCATTTATATGAGCGCCCTTGAAAAAGAGAGCCTCACTAGTGAAGACCTTTTGAAAATCACCCCTGATTTACATGGTAATTTCCGCGCTATGGCTGAATTACAGGCTGCCGGCCTTGCCCTTGATAGTGGCGAAACAGACAAAGCGATAGAATTATATAAAACCATTGCCAATGCTTCTTACGCAAATAACGATTTTTCTGCTCTTGCTGCTTACATGGTTGTTAATCATTCAACTGATATTGAAGCAGCCGATAAGATAGCGCAACTTGAGATCATTCAGGCGAATGATACAAATGCTTGGCGTTATCATGCCATGTTGGATTTAGCATTGATATATGCAAATGATGTACAGGACTATTCCAAGGCCAGAACATATCTGAGTTCAATCATTGCATCGACAACAGCGCCCCAAAGCTTACAAAAAAAGGCACAGTCTTTTGATTTGATTTATGCCACAAAAGAAGCCGTTGCCGCCGCATCCGCAACAAAAGATGCGTTATAGATTTGACGGAAAAATAATAAAAAACTTCAAAATAAGAATTACAGGAAATCAGAATGATAAAGAATAAATCCCTCTTGGTTATGTCTTCCCTTCTCATCTTAAGCGGATGCTCTGGTGTATCGGGCATGTTTAGTGGCGGCGAAGACATAAAACCAATAGAAGGAGAGCGCATTTCTGTTCTTGAACTCCAACGCTCCCTAAGCCCTACGGAAGGTGCGTTGGAAAAT
>CAXBFT010000020.1:0-16052 GCA_963974945.1 uncultured Alphaproteobacteria bacterium | reverse complement strand
AACGTGAACATACTGACAAGTTGGAAACCTTTGAAATGTCTCCAGCAGTGAGCAAAAAAGCCTCTATCCATGAACGCGATCTAACAACCACAACAGCAACAAAAAGTGCTCTGCGAATTGCGGATGAGGTGGAAATCGGCATTAGCTGGACATGTGATGTTTGTGATCTGGATATCTATGTTCGTCCAAATCATGTAGCCGATGTTTTATATTTTGGAAACACAAAGACAGCCGAAGGCCTTTATCACAAAGACTTCATAAACTCTCCAAAAGCCGTAAAGGGATATGAGACCGTCACCTTTAAACATGCAGTTGATTTACGCGATACCTTTATTGCAATCAACTGGTATGGGGGAACTTCTGAAACAGGCGTAAACGGCGAAATACGTCTTGCTATTGGCGATGAAACCTACGGTCTTCCATTTCATTTTAAAGGCAAAACAGGGAATGCCTCTACCCAGCGGGATTACGTTCTGAACTCTGGAAAAGCGGCCAATGATAATTGGCTAATTATTGAGCCAAAGAAAATTCTCGGACTGTAAAAGAATTTCCTCCTCACAACTCAAGGCCTGCCCTCAAAGGCAGGCCGTTTTTTTGAAAGGCAGACCATCATGGCAAGAAGACAAGATCAATCCATTATGCAAAAAATGATCGTATCCGCGATTTTGCTCTATATAGTTCTTTATGTAGAGCCAACATCTGAAGGGCTTTATTGGCTGCGCCAGATATGCATTCTTCTGCTTTGCTTTTCAGTGTTTAAATTCACACTCTCCTTTTTGGATTTATTACGAAACCTTCTTTTGCGCTGGTACGCCTTAACCCCATCCCAAAAATATGGATCGGCCAGATGGGCCAGTGAAAAAGACCTCAAGCGTGGGAGCATGTTCAAAACCAATGGCCTGTTTCTGGGAACATCTGCAAGAAGTGGTAAGCCCATTTTCTTCTCTGGTGAAACACACGGCTTAACGCTTTCTCCTGCGGGCGGGGGTAAAACTGTAAATTTCTTTATTCCTGCACTTCTGCATAACGGCATGCCGATGATCGTTCCTGATCTCAAAGGCACACTGGCATGCATCACAAAACGAGCACGAGAGAAGCGGCACAAAAACAAAGTCTATTGCGTGAACCCAGCGCGTCTTTTTGAGAAGAAACTGGGTAAGCCAGCACGCTATAATCCGTTACAAATATTAGTCGATAGCTGGGAAAGCGGAAACCATGAGGATTTGATTACAGATGCTCAATCCATTGCGCTTCAACTCTTAACAGAACCACCACAATCTGGTGAAAACTCATTCTTTCGCAACGGCGGCAGAATGATTATTGTCTTTTGTATTCTTCATCTTGTGATCCATAAAACAGATAAATCGCCAAATTTGAGCGATGTTCTAAGGCTTATTCGCAATGAGGCTTTACTGAAAGAAGCGCTCTATCTCTCCTCTACAACTGACTGCATCAAAGGCGATCTTGCAGACATTGCGCACGATCTTCTGGCCAAGGTCGAGCAAAACGATAAGCGCCAATGGGAATCTTTTCGTGAAGGCGCTGTGCAAGCTTTATCCGCGTTCAGCGCAAGTGGCTGGCTTTCAGAAAGCACCAGCGCCTGTGATTTTCGTTTCTCTGATCTGAAAAAGCAAAAGGCCACTGTTTTTCTTATCGCTGATCCCACCAGAATGTCTGTCTATGCGCCTTGGCTGGGATTACTTGGCTGGTGCGCCTTAACAGAATTGACGCGCTGTCAGAGCCGTAAACAGGTTTTATTTCTCTTTGATGAGGCTGCAAATTTCAAGATACAAGGTTTAACAGCAAAGCTCACGGAGCTACGCGGTTACGGATGCCGTGTTTGGTTCGCGCTTCAGTCTTTGGATGCTTTCGCGAAAACCTACGGCAAGGATGATTTAGAAACCTTGCTTGAGCAATGCGAGTGTCAGCAGCTCTTTGCAATCCAATCCCATAAAACGGCATTACTCGTATCCAGAACATTAGGGGATACAACAGTTAAGGGCGATAATTATAATCTTGGCCATGTTATCCATGATCCCGTGAATTTAAGCGTTGGCGAACATGCGAGGCCTCTTCTTACACCGGATGAAGTCCGGCAGTTTCCAGACAGTATTATCCTAGTGCGCGGCCAACCGCCCATTCATGCGCTCAAAGTTGGCTATCATGAAGTTAGCCCTTGGAAAAACTGGGCGGATATCGATCCAATGTACGGAAAGAAATACAAAGGAAAAACAAAACTTCATTTGCGCTATTAGGGTTTAAAACATGAGAAAAGCAAAAGTTATTGGATTTACAAAACCCAAAAAATACAGAGGACGTATAGCGCTCCGTCTTTTGCCTTTCATCATTCTTATTGTGCTTAGGGGTGCAATCGCCATTAGTCCCTTTGTCCTTGGGGGCTATTACATTTATTTGCATGGCATGCCTTATATGCTCTGGGAATATAGATATTACGGAAGCAAAGAATACCCTCACATTACATCATGCACCTATATCGGCTATGACGGCGCACGCTCATTCCCAGCGAGTAAATGTCCGTTTATTTCTTTTATGAAATAAAAAAGCATTCGAAAAACAATATTTGTTAACCGTTAGAAGTTCCCTTAATGTACAAAGGGTTATAATGTGTCCGCATAGTGCCCAAAGCGGACTCTTGATGATTAGACCAAAATATGGAAATGAACAATGGGCAATTTTAAAATAGAGCACTTAGCAAATAGACCCGATTGCATTCAAGCTTGTGCAGCATGGGCCTATGGTAGATGGGGAGTTCAGAAGAAAGAAGGAAGCCTGGACAGGGCTATTCGGGTTTTCGAAAAAGGTGCGCAAAAGGACAATATACCATTAACGCTAATAGCTATTAATGTAGAAACCGATCTTCCCGTTGCTATGGGTAGTTTGTGGAAAACGGATGGCACGGAATGGCCCGAAAAAACGCCATGGATTGCTTCTATATATACATTGTATAGGTACCGAAGTTTAGGATTGGCAAAAAATATAATCAATCGTTTAGAAGAAGAAGCCCAAAAGATAGGGTTTGCAAAAGTGTATCTGCAATCTGGTTCAGCAGCTAGCTTTTATCAAGATCTTGGATATAAGGAAATTGAAACATTAGAAACAAAAGCTACTGCTGCGGGAACTGAAACCCTGTTTATCAAAAACTTCAATATCCGCTAATGGCCGGAATGGCAAGCTATCAAAATAAATGAATGTACGGTAAGGAAATATTTCCGCATATTATTATTTACACAGCAAAGGATAGAAAAGTGTTAAATATCCCAGAAATTATAATGTCACCGCTATGCCAAACGATTGAAAGAGATGGTCATACCCTAGAAGTCCACATTTATCAGGATGATGAAAAAAAGTGGATATTGGAAACGGTAGACATTTACGGAAATTCATGCGTGTTTGATCATCATTTTAACACTGACAATGACGCCTTAGAAGAACTGCTAAAGGCTATAAAATCAGAAGGAATTGAAGAATTTGTAGGTGAGGAGGATAAATCTTTGGGAACTATCAATTAGTGAGTGAGCATCCGCTTTTGGCCGAAGAGGTCTGATATGAATATTAAATCGTGTATTTGTGGTAGGCCCCAGCCTTTTGCTAAATGCTGTGATCGGTTTCTTTCCGGCAAACAACATGCAAAAACACCTGAGCAGCTTATGCGTTCGCGTTTTGCGGCATATGCGCTCGGAGGGTATGGCGAATATTTACTCTCCACTTGGTTTCCAGCCTCCGCAATGGGATTAACGGCATCAGACTTGTCAGAAAAAATTGTCGACTGGCAGCGCCTAGAAGTCATTTCGTCATCACAAAAAGGCGATAACGGAACGGTAGAGTTTAATGCTTGGTTTAAGAAATCACCAAGTTCTGACGAAACTGAAATCATGCACGAGATATCTGAGTTCGTCCGCATACAGTCACGTTGGCTTTATGTCGGCGGAAAGGTCAGCTAATAGCTGGAGCTGGTTCAGGAGCACTATCAAGTCCGTATTCTTTAATAGAGTTTAACACACGCCCCGAGCGCAATGATTTACGGGCGCGGCCGACATTAAATTCATCGGCGCTTGCTTGTTTGATGCAAACATAATCAGATGGCGCAATATCAAGTTTATTTGCTTCCGCGTAGGCTTGGCTATGCCCTTTAACATTATTAGGCGCGTGCAGAACTTCATCACTGAACCAATCTCTTCCGGGGCGTGAGGTATTGCTCAGAACACGGTTTTGTACTGTGCTCTCAGGATTATTGGCCTTAAACAAATAATTTTGAGGGTTTGCATTGATGTCATTTATTAAAGCCTCAACGACCTCCATCGCGGCCTTAGGATCATCCATATTATTGATTGCCTTAAAAGGAACGCCTAAAAGCTCCGCTGTGTCCTTTTCAGCTTCAGCCGCGAGCATGAAACGCCTTGGCGTGCTGGGGTAGCGATAGATTGTGCCAAAGTCATGGTCTTTGTTATTCCATGATATATGTAACGCGGCGTTATCCTTTGTGTTGAATAAATTGACGCCGCCCGTTTCATTCGAAATATATCCGATTGTATTGGGCGATGTGAGGAACGTATTTTTGATATAGTCCGCCATATCATCAGGCGTTTCAATGCATAGGTCATCACCCAAACGTTGTGGTGGCATCCATCTGTTTGCTTTTTGATCAAAGTGCCCGTGGCTTTCCGTTTCACGAAAAGCATTCAGCCCTTTCATTGAGGCTTCATGATCGTAACCTAAAACATGCTTGTTAAAGGCGTGACCGCGCGCAATATGTTCAATGACAATGTCTGTTGTAAGCAAAGAAGGATTAGCCATCGAACCCTCCGGTTAATCCGGTCTTTATGCGACGAAATCCCTGCGTGTCCTTTTCGAAAACAGTTTCATAAATAATAAAGAAATCATCGTGTAACCTGTCAAAGTCATCCGCAGGATAATCATAAAAAGCACCGGGCGATAAAACATTCAGGGCAAGAAAAGCTTTGTAAGCGCTTAGGAGGTGAAGCTTTGATATGATGAGATCATCTTCAGATCGTATCTGAGGTGTAATCTTATCCTGAACCTGATTTAATGCATTCGGTGTGACGAAAGCGTGCACTTCTGCATCATCTGTTGTTTCCGCATATTCCAAGAATGCGATAAGCTTTTTTTTCCATTCGGGCGATGCATGCAAAATAACGTCATCACCCTCTACGGATTGTAACGTGATTTGTGGTTTTAAAACTGCTGTTGGACTCGCCAAAGTCATCACCCTTTTTATTTTTTCCTGATTATAATCATTTCAACTAAAGATAACAAATTTTTTCGTTGTGCTTCTTGGTTGATGCTAACCATCGAACTCCGATGCTAACCCGACTTTTATACGGCGACGAAAAGCTTTTTCATTATTAATAGCCTGCTCATAGATAGACATAAAGTCATCATGTAACCGATCAAAATCATCTGCATTATAATCATGAAAATCGCAATGATCCATAACATCCAGCGCATTAAACGCGGGCATAACAGCAAAAATATGCTGCTTATGCAGTCTTAAAACACTATCGTTTTGGCTGGATTTCAAGACATCTTTTCTGGCCTTTTCTAACCACTCAACATTGACAACGGGTGCAACTTCAACATCTCTAGTCGTTGACGCATAATAAATGAAATCGGCAAGCTTTTTCTTCCATTCTGGTGAAGCATGTAAAACAACGTCATCACCCTCAACGGAATGTAACGTAATTTGTGGTTCTAAAATTGCTGTCGGACTCGCCAAAGTCATCACCCTTTTTATTTTATCCTGAGTATAATCATTTCAATAAAACATAACAAACTTTTAGTTGTTCTTCTTGGTCGATATTATCCATCGAACTCTCCGAGCAAGCCTGTCTTTATGCGTCTGGGCAAGTGTGACTGTCGGTTAAAAACGATGCTTTCAATCTCAATAATATCATCATGCAGACGGTTGAAATCATCGTGATTGTAATCATGAAAATTACAGGATTGAAAATCACTGAATGCGGCTACTGCGGAGCACAGATTTAGGAATTCCAGCTTATTTATTTTGAGCGTATCAGACGTGTATGATTGCTTGCTGATAGAAGATTGCACATCGCTCAACGCATCAAGAGGAACATAGCAGTCAACGGTTACATCGTCCGTGTTCTGAGCATATTTCAGGAAATCGATAAGCTTTTTTTTCCATTCAGGTGAAGCATGCAAAATGACGTTATCACCCTCAACGGAATGTAATGTGATTTGCTGCTCTAAAATTGCTGTCGGATTTGCCATGGTAAATGCTCACTTTAATGCTTTGTTGCTTTTTCAGCGGCCTTTGTTGAGCGCATGATATCAAGCTCTTCAAGCATATCTTTGCGCAGTTCTTCTAAATCAATGCCCTTATCAATGAGGTCTTTCCTGATACTTTCCATTGCCTCCTTGACCTCTCGTCCGGTTTTTCGTCTTTTTTCCTCATCATCCATATCGAGCCTCATTAAGTTTATTCCATCAGTTTATCAAAGAGTTGACGAATAACACTGTCATTTGTATCGGGCGTGTGAAGCCCGACGCCATGCTCTTCAATTAAAACATCCTTGTTTTGCGGGATCGGGTCTTTTGATCGTGTGCATCGGATTTTACGCTGCGCGGTGCGAATGCCGTGATGATTTGAGCTCACCGTGATCGTGCCGCCATCAAAGCCCAAGCATTTTTGACTGGGTGAGAGCTCCATGCGCATCACGTATACTTTAGGCAGATATGATGACGGGTCATCCAAAATGATAAAGTTATGCCCGTTCTTGCTCAGAACATAGCCTTGGCTACGTTGTTTGATGATGTCTGAATATCCGTCCTTGGGATAATAGAAAAGCTCCTCGGCGCAGATAACACCTTCACGATTTTCCTTGAGCCGAAGAACAAATTTCACAATGCATCCAGGCTTTTCAACGGATGGGATATAGCCCCAATAATCTCCGGGCAGGCTCTGCCGAGCAAGTTTCTGATCGCGCTCTGATACATCCATAAACATGCTCAAAACATGAGGGAGGTCACTTGCGCTTAATCGCTGGTCTTCGTTTGAAAGGGAAAACTCAATGTCTTGTTCTTTGAGCATATCCAAAATCACATCATAAAATACGAGCGGGACATTCTCATAGGATGTTTCCGGATGGGACAGATATTTTGAAAGCGTGCCTTTGGTCGTTTGATTATCGGGATGCCCTGCCTTATGCGCTTTTCTGATGATTTCGGCTTGGGTAAATTGAGGGTGAGACTTGCTTTTGCAAATATCAGCAGCTTTTCTCAAAATTGCGATCTTTTTATGATTGTCCGGCATTAACCCTCATATTTGTCGTAATGTGTTTCCACAAGGTTTCCTTATTCAAAAACAATCTTAGAACAAATCATAAAGAACCAAAACACCTAAAAACTATTTGAAGGCGTATTGTTAAAGTGTGGACACCATTGATTTTAACTTAACCTAAGAGCTGCGCAGCTCTCCCCTACAAAAGGAGAGCATTATGAGACACAATAACCACTACTGCCACTTTGGCTGTCAAACGACCATGACCGTCATTATAGCACCACCTGAATGCTTGATTGCACAAGGCTATTATATTCTGATCTGGCATACCTTTGTTGATCTGCGTTTATCACGCCGTGAACTTGCCGATGAAGTCCTGAATATATTTCGTGACGCTTGCTGCATAAGGCTCCTCACTCACGAAAAGGATGTTTATCACCTTCCTGAGTTTGATGATGTGTTTACGGAAGATGATTCAAGGCGATGGTTTGGCCACTTCACCCAACCGGATGAGACAGGAAAAAACCCTGCGCATTATACAAAAGCTATTCCTCGTTTAGAGATTCTTGATGCCGCAGCAAAAATCATCAATCCAGAACCGTTTAAAGCTATAGGTCACACATGCTAAATTATTCACCTCATTAAAGCGTTGCAATCGTATGCACCGCTTTAATTTATCTTTCTTCAGATAGGTCTACTAAAAATTCCCGACGTCGCATTGCAAACAAGTAACCCCGTTCTTACGCCACATATCAACGACTTGCTGGCGGTCATCAACGGCAAATAGAACTTCTTTTCCTTCTGCACGAAGCATATCTAAAATTTCTTGTTTGATAATATGATCAGCGCGGTTGTCTTTATCTTTTCTCATCTCCAAACGATCAAAGGGAATCTCATTCCATGTTAGCCATTGTTCCGTTATTTTGCGATCTTTTTCACTGCGCCCAGAGGTCAGAATAATGTCATATTCACCGCTATTACAAAGTGTTTTATAGAGCGCCACAACAGGCGTGTTTGGTGTGTCATCGCCCATCGCGTCATTAAATGCCGACCAGTCAGGCTTTTCTTGATCAAGAAATGAGCGGCGGTGTTTTATGTCTGCCAGCGTGCCGTCAATGTCAAAAATAATAGTTTTCAAAAATTAAACCTTTTCTATAAAATTCCAAGAAAGAGAGCATTGTCTACACCCACCTTTATATTCCAACAGTCATTTTCTGACAATAATGCATCTGCGCCATTAAAGCGGTGCAATCGTATGCATCACTTTAATTTTGCTTACCCCTCCAAGATTACCCACATTCCGCATTCGCCCGAAAACCCTTAATTACTGCGCTATCCTTTTTATATGAAGAAAGGAGAAACCTTTGATTTACGATGATACTCCAAAGACAAAAAACACATGGCCGCCAAAGAAAAAAGGTGCAGCCTCAAAGCACGATGAAAGAATAATTGAAATCGTAAAGTTTCTTGCTCGCACATCTGCGGAAAAAGATTATAATCAATTTATCCAAGAAAATAATCCGCCCGAAAAGGAGTTATAGCGCCATGACCAGAGCTGCAATTTACGCCCGTTATTCATCAGATTTACAAACAGATGCTTCTATCGAAGATCAGGTCAGGCTTTGTAAGGAAAAAGCAGCATCTAATGGGTGGGATATTGTTGAATGTTATGCAGATCACGGCATAAGTGGCTCAAGCGTCATGCTGCGTCCAAGTGTTCAAAAGCTAATTCAAGATGGTATGGAGGGAAAATACGATACTCTTATCGCGGAAGCGTTAGATCGCCTTTCTCGTGATCAAGAGGATATCGCAGCCATATACAAGCGTATGCAATTTGCAGGCATCACGATCATTACTCTGTCTGAAGGCGAAATAAGCAATCTACATGTCGGCTTAAAAGGCACAATGAACGCCATGTTCCTCAAGGACTTAGCCGATAAAACGCGCCGTGGCTTGCGCGGACGTGTTGAAAAGGGAAAATCCGGCGGCGGCCTTACCTACGGTTATGATGTTGTGAAAGCCTTTGATGCCAATGGAGAGCCGATTTGCGGCGAACGTAAAATCAATCGTGAACAAGCCGCCGTTGTGAATCATATCTTCAAAGAATATCTTGCAGGCATGTCGCCAAGATATATTGCAAAAAAACTCAATGATAACGGCACTCCTTGTCCATCCGGCAAAGAATGGGGCGCAAGTACGATTTACGGCAACCGCCAACGCGGAACGGGCATACTGAACAATGAGCTATATATTGGCCAGTTAGTATGGAATCGCCTGCGCTATATTAAAAATCCAGATACCGGAAAGCGTGTGTCACGCCTAAACGATGAAAAAGACTGGATCAGAAAAGATGTCCCTGAGCTGCGCATCATAGATCAAGACCTATGGGACAAAGTAAAAGAAAAGCAAGGCGAAATCCGCAAGCAACATAAAGAATTCTGGGGAAAACAACGCCCAAAGAATTTGTTCTCCTATTTGCTGAAATGCGATTGCTGCGGCGGTGGTTATAGTAAAGTATCGCAAGACCGTTACGGCTGCTCTACAGCCCGGAATAAAGGCACATGTGATAACAAACTAACAATTAGACAGGACGAACTTGAAAGCGCCGTCTTAAACGCCCTCAAAGACCATTTAATGGATGAGGAGCTATGCAAAGTCTTCTGTGATGAATATACGCGTCACATGAACGAACTGCGCTCAAAGCACAATTCTAAGCGCATATCATTGGAGAAAGAGCTTAAGCAGCTAGTACAAAAAGAAAGCGATATGATTGACGCAATCTGTGAAGGCTTTGCAAATGAAGCCCTGAAAGAACGCATGCATGCCAATGAAGCGCGACAAAAAGAAATCAAAGCCATTCTAGAAAACAGTGAAGAAATAAAAGTGATGATGCATCCGAGCATTGCCCAGCAATATCATAAAGAGGTTAGAGGGCTGATCACATCTTTGAATACAAGCGAGCGCCGCCAAGAGGCTGCAACGCTGATTCGTTCATTGATTGATAAAATCGTGCTGACACCGGATAACAACAAAGAAAGCCTGATTGTTGATCTTCATGGTGATCTGGCCGGAATATTGAGTATTTCAACGCAAGGCCGCTATGATAAAGAAGAACAGAAAATACTGTTCGATCAAATCAAAGAACTTGCGGAAAACGCCGAAGAAGGCGGAAGTCCTGAAATACAGGACAAAATGGTTGCGGGAGTAGGATTTGAACCTACGACCTTCAGGTTATGAGGGTGAATTTATATACACTCAAACTCTTGAAATACATAAAAAACACTACTGGTATGTGCCGCTCATGTGCCAGTGATTATAAAACATTGAGCATTCGCAGCAACTCTATTTACCCCAAGGTTCCGTTTGGAAGACACTTTACTTAACTGACGAATAAACGTAGTCCTCCTTTTCTTTGCAATATTCTAACTTAAGAGAGCAAGGGTAATCATCTCCTACTTTTTTCAACATTGATATGAAATCCTTTAAGGCATAATGAAACAAGCCTTTAGTTTTCTCAAAATCAGATGTAAAAACAAAACCAGATAGCTCCCCCTCTTTCTCGAAATACGGCGCCCATACATAGCTATGAATAAGGGCATTACAAATATCTTGCAGTTTTTTTGTTACTCTATGTCCGTGCTCAACATTATATATTTTCCGCCATTCGTCACGATTGAGAATGGTGGGCTTGGTGCCTGTAGGCATATATGTAACCAATATAATATCCATTTGAGCTGTATCAGTACTTATTTTAACTCCTGTCTCAATAAGTTTCCTTATGATAAAGGAGGCTATAAACACGTCTTTCTCATAAAGAAATCCTGAGTGTTCTGTCCAGCGCTTCTGAGTTAATCTCTTCTCCATCCTGTTGGCAATTTTGTGCAGTTCATCTTTGTACACATAGCTTTCATAAATCATACAGCCCTCACTAGCTAAACAACCCCTTAGCAATACTGTCCATCGCCATCTTATGATCATCAGATTTAAACATATGCCCATAACGATCCATTGTCACTTGTAAGCTACTATGCCCAGCGAACGTCTGTATAGTTTTAGGAGCTAAATCGGCTTCTATCCAGGTTGAGACAGCAAAGTGCCTTAGTGCGTGCCAATTGAAACGCTCCGCATCGTTGCCATTATCAGAGAATAACTTATTGAAGCGACGCTTGATAAAATTATCATGTCTTGTAAAACCACCATTCTTATCTGGAAAGATATAATCGTCATCCTTCGAATACTCAGAGGCCAGCTTCATTCTCTTAAGCATCGCGATCATATGCTCAGATAGAGGTATATTCCTTATACCCGCCGCCGTTTTAGGGGGGCCCTCCTCCCCATACACATCGACGCGCCTACGAACCTTCAACTCTGCGCCCTTAAAATCAACATCCTCCCAGCGCAGCGCCCATTGCTCACCAGCCCTTAAACCCGTAGACGCAGCAAAAACTATCTTTTGTCGTATGGGCTCTGGCGCAACGCCAAGAATCGTCTGCATATCTTCTTTTGATGGGGGCCGCACCTTCTTAGACCCCTCGTCACGGCCACCAATAACCTTCACACCACGCGCAGCATTAACAGCCACCAAGTCTTGTGACACAGCATATTCGAGAATACCATGTAGCGTCGTAAGTATCTTTCTCGCAGTCACCACCGATACACCAGCGTCCCTCATACCGTCTCTAAAGTCACCTACACGCTTAGCTGTGAGCTGAGATAGCTTGGTCTTAGTAAGGCCATAGCCAGCATTAAGCAGGTGCTTGCGTACGTGCCCCCTATAGACACTGTAGGTATGCCGTGCCATACGCTCATTACGCCTCATGCGTCCTTCACAGTGCTCAAGGTACGCCTCGCACACTTCCTTAAGGGTGAACCTATCAGCATCAGGTCTATACGTACCGTCGGCCATTTGCCCTTCAATCTTGATGCGGAACTTATCAGCTTCTTTATAACGCAGGAACTGCTTGCGCTGACGCTCACCACGATTATCAACATAATCTACTATGAAGGCATGGCATTGCTTACCCTGGGTATTCGTCCATGCGCGCTTTCTAACTTTTGCCATCTTGGGCCTCCTTTTTTTGTTTTTGACGAAGGCGAGTTAAAGCTTTCTTACATGCTGATTTGCCACAGGTTTCTTTTCGCTTGGTGCCAACGCCCCTTTTTACAAGCGCTCCGCGTCCTATGGCTATCGGGAACGTTACATCACATTTTGGATTTGCACACTTCCGCCATTCAAATCCCCCCGCCAACTCTCGGGTAACAAGCACTTCAATGTAATCGGATAGAGATGCAGGCAATATACAAAACTTGATATCTTCGACATTATCTGTGTCGATACCCAAAGTAAGTCTTGGGTTTATAGAACTAGAAAATGCCAAACTAATTTGTGATTGAGCCTTCTGCGCTTTAGACTCGTTATTTTGCTTGATGGCTTCGTTTCTTAGCTTAATGGCCGCCATTGCACTGCTTATACGTTTATGAAGTTCAATAAAGGATGCAATATTTTGGCCAATTGTAGGGCTAAAAACCCGCTTACCAACACCTGAATCCAAAAGTTCCCCTGTATCCCAGTCCGCAGATATCCCGAGAGCTCCAAACTGCTCTGTAAATTCACGAATGCCCTCATATGATAGCTCCGTTTTCAGGAAGTTGAAAAGTAAATCAGGAAATTCTTTTTCGGGATTGTAGTATTTGAACCTTGTACTCTTTGGTTCTAGAAACTTAAACCCTTCACTCCATCTTCTTCCGTGCATGTCGTTGTAGCCGTCTTCGCATACAGCCCAACAGAAATGGAATATTCCCTCTCTAAAATCAATGTCCATTTAATGTCCATGTAGTAGTTGTTTATTTCAGGGACACAATAAGATATGTTGGGCTAGTTAGTCAACATCTAATTAAGGATAAATAAAAATGGGAAAAAATGTAAAAAACGATTTTCACCGAACTAAAAAAGAAACTGAATGCGAAACACTTAGCATACCAGAAGCCGGAAAAGTTCTCGGCTTGGGCCGCAACAAAGCATACGAAGCCGTACAGCGTGGAGAGATACCCTCTTTAAAGTTCGGCGGCAAAACAGTCATTCCCCGCAAAGCGATAGACAAGATGCTAGAGAATACCGGAAACAACCCTGAAATTTAAACATAAATAAAAAACCGCTGCTCCGGTCAAGGAAAACAGCGGCTTTTTTAGGATAGTTAGTATGAGTAATATAACAAAAAAACCAAAAAACTTCAATGAGTTATTAAACCCTGATGGAGTATATACGCCTGAAATCTATCCACCGCCTTTAGGGTGGACAGCAAATCCGTTTATAGCTGAAAAAGCGGACCTTGAAAATGATTGCGCACAGCACGTTGTGCTGGCTCATGATGATGATGGAAAAGGTTACTGGACTGGAAGCAATTGCCGCAAATGCGGTGGTGAATTCTACACATATATATCTGGCGACGATCCCGGACTTCCTGGTAATCAACGGTGCGAAGAATGTCGATAAGCACAGAAGAAATCAATACCTCCCTCAGTTCCAGCATGCCTGAGCTATGCGATACACTAGGGCTTGAACCAAATACACGCCTATCAAACAACAGAGCGCTGAGGTTTGGACGCAAGGGTTCCTTGGCTGTTGAAATTAGTGGCCCAAAGCAAGGTTTTTGGCATGACTTTGAGGAAGGGATCGGTGGTGGGCCGCTGAAGCTTATCGAGCGCGAACTAAACATGGATTGGAAAGACGCTCTTGATTGGGCAAAAAACTACCTTGGTATCAATCGCAGCGATAACCTCCCCCCCACTATTAAGAAGGGACCACAAACAGCGCCAGTTCAAGTTGATGTTGATACCATACGCACCGGAAAGGTACTTAGGGCTCAGATTAAATATGATGCTGGCTTACCTATCAAAAACACACCTGCCGAGACGTATCTAAAAAAGCGAGGCATAGAGTTTTGGCCTGATACGTTGCGTTGGTGGAAAAACGAAAGCCATGACTATGGAGCCCTAGTTATACCGGCATTTGATGCAGAGTTTAAAATTCAGGCAATCCAACTCATTTATCTCACGTCTGAAGGAGATAAAGCCCCTGTCAAAGTTAAAAAACGCAGTAATGGAGTATTAAAGGGGGCTATATTTCCTATCCCTGGCGAGTTACCATTAATATTGGCAGAGGGTCCTGAAACAGCAATGAGCATTGCGCAAGCAACAGGAAGAGAAACATGGGCTGTTTTCGGAACTGGCTTTAAGTCAGCACCAGTTCCTTACAAAACTGAAGTTACGATAGCTGCAGATGATTTTGCGCTCGGATCGCAAGCGGAAAAAACAACACATAACGCTGCTCGCACACTGGCGACAAAAGGCTGCACTGTGCGCCTTACTTATATCCCTCCTGGCGTAGGGGATTTTAACGACATTCATCAACGTGATGGCTTAGAGGCTATTAGAAAAATAATAGACTCTGCAAAAGAGTGGGAAGAAGCAAAGGTTCCCCTTGGTGTATCGCTGGCTGAAGGAACGGCTAAACTTTCAAAGATCCTGAATGAGTTTGTGCATGATGCTGTTCCAAACTATGTCTCAGCAAAATCGCGGCCAGACAGTAACAGTCTTCCAATTAAGCCTGATTGGATCATCAATGCTACAACTGGACTTGGAAAGTCACGAACCACAAATCGAGTAATTGCAGAGCATCTTTCTAATGGAGGTGGACCTGTATGCGTATTCACACCAACACAAAAGCTCTCTCAGCAACAGGCTCTGGACTTTACAGAGGAACACAACATCCCCGCAGCTGTTTGGCTGGGACTTACTCAACCTGACCCAGAAGCCAACGATAAGCTAATGTGCCTTAAACCTGAACTATCAAAAGCAGCTATATTGGCAGGAGCTCCTGTTAAGAAAGTCTGTGCAATTTGTCCATTCAAAAATAAGTGTGGTTACGTTCGGCAGCAGAGGCAGCAAGCACCTGTTTGGTTTCTAGCACATGAGATGCTTTTCTTTAAGCGACCGCCAGGTGTCCCCAAGCCAGACTTTATTGTCATAGATGAAGATTTTAGGCAAGCGGGAATGGCAGAAAGCTTAAAGCTGCCTTTATCCGCTTTAAAAAGAAATCCAGATGATATTACCAACAGAGATGAACGCCGTATTCTAGAGGCGGGGCGCTCAATATTGGCAAGAGCGTTACGAGCTTCAATGGCATCATCCGGATGTGCTTATCTAACAACAGAAGCTTTGGTGGATGTTGGTGTTACTGCTGACCTTGCTCTCGATTGCCGTGATATAGAATACAGCAGAAAGCCACCCATACAGATAGTTGAAGGAGATATTCAGACCACAATATCGAATCTAAATAAAGCAGCTTCCGTATTCACCTACCGCATACCAAAATTGTGGGAGATGGTCTCGTTAGTTTTAAGTGGTAAACATGAGTATGCACCTGGCATTGAGGTTTGTCAGGACTATATTCTTCCAGATGGCAGTCGTACGGAAATGGTCTATCTCAGCCATCGCAAGTCAGTTTCGGAAAGTTGGTTAAACAAACCAACTCTTATTCTAGATGCAACAGCACGCCCTGAAATTATACAGCAGTTCCTTCCCAACGCAGTACTAAGGGCTGATATTCTAGTTTCTGCGCCTTATGAACACGTTACGTGGATTAACCACCCATTTTCAAAGGCAAGGCTTATCCCCTCCGGTGGGGCCTTGGAGCGACGTAATAAATCACGCCTAAACAATCTAGAGAAATTACGTCGATGGATTGAGGTTGAGGCATCAAAGATTTGGCCAC